>NZ_CAIP01000073.1 GCF_000297435.1 Microcystis sp. T1-4
TCCCGGCAAAATCCTCCAGTGTTTTTACCAAGAGTTGTCAAACAATCCGAAACTGGTTTGGAGAAATAATTAGTTATTTTGAGCGAAGGACAACGAATGGGGTGGTCGAGGGAATCAACAATAAACTTAAACTAATAAAACGGAGAGCCTATGGCTTGAGAAACTTTCGGAATTTTTGGGTTAGAAGTATGTTGTCTTGGCATCTTGTCTGTTGATTTAGCATAAAGAGTAACGAAGAGCCATATTTGTCCTCCTTTTATTCTAAAATATGGTTCTTCGGTTTGTCTTATGCAACGTACAGGATTATAAGGAATGAAACTCTTATAGAGAAAGACATTTGGCGATTTTTGTCAATTGTTTTTGATCTAGAGCGAACTAATCAGTTAAGTCTCTTGCCAGATAAAGATTTAGTCGATTTATGCTCCCCTATCGAACCATACCAAGTAACGAAGAGCCTAAAATATTTCGGGATTGTTGTCGGCATTCTAGTTTACATATCATTTAGGCGCACTATATCAGCCCCAACTCTGTTAACTTTTGTTTCGAGCCTGTCGGACTTTTGGCTCGTGGGTGTTAAGATCACTACTAATGGGACTTAGACAAAAAACAAATCGATAAAAGCCTCAACTCAACTCCAATCCCCGCTTGGGATTTACTTGGCCGATTCAAGTTTGAATTGGCGCTTCGAGAAGCCCAAAATCGCTGAAACCCAGATATATCAAGGAAAATCATAAATCGAGGTTAACCCTTTGTCCCGTAATGGTTTGAGCCTTTTTTGCTGACCGAAAACTCCTAACTCCCACTAACCCGCACCTGTGGGGTTATAAAGTTATCAAGGTACTACATTTACCAAGCGGCTAATCCTCTAAACGTCTTACTGTCTAGTTTCTAGCCAACGAATCGCACTACACCCTACACCCTGCCTCTAGGAAAAACTTTTTCAGCAAACCCTACTCTAGAAGATCCCATGATATTAGCCAGAATTTTACGGAATTTATTTTATCCTTTTTGATTCAATGATCAACAACCTCCCAACGAAAAGCTGCCTCTTAGGTAAATTTAAATGATGACGACAAATCTTAGCTCTTTTTCCCCATGGTCGACCGAAATTTCTTCTGGTGATCGAGCTGAACCAGTTACATTGGTAAAATTACTTAAATATCGAGCGGTTCAACAACCGAATCAAATTGCTTATCATTTCTTAACAGACAACCAAGATATCCCCGCAAAGCTAACTTATGCTCAATTAGATCGAAAAGCTGGCGCCATTGCTGCTTGTCTTCAACGTTTTCATCCTGAAAATCAATGCGTTCTTTTACTGTATCCTGCGGGTTTAGATTATATCGCCGCCTTTTTTGGCTGTTTATATGCAGGTATGATTGCTGTTCCTGCCTATCATCCTAAGCCTAATCGCTCTTTAGAGAGAATTAAAGCGATAATGAAAGATTCACAGTCAAAAATTGCTTTAACCACTTCTGAGATTAGCCAAAATTTAGAACGCTGTTTTGAGTTTGCTCCCGAACTGAAAGACTTATCTTGGTTAACGACGGATCAGATAGATGGAAACCTAGCCGACCAATGGCAAGAGCCTAGGATAAACCCCGAAGATATTGCCTATTTACAATATACTTCTGGTTCAACCTGTACTCCCAAAGGAGTGATGATTAGTCATCAAAATGCCCTGCATAATACTTATGATATGGCTCAAACATGGGATATTTCTGGGGAGAGTGTGATTGTTTCTTGGCTGCCCCATTTTCATGATTTTGGTTTAGTATTTGGTATTTTAGAACCTTTTTACAGTGGCTGTTCTACTTTTTTAATGTCTCCTGAGTCTTTTGTCCAGAAGCCTCAGCGTTGGCTAGAGGCGATCGCCCAATATCGTGGGACTCATACGGGGGCGCCTAATTTTGCTTACGAATTATGTGTTGAGAAAAGTCAATCGATTCGAGATGCTCATCTAGATTTAAGCAGTTGGCGAGTGGCGGTCAATGGGGCTGAACCGATTTATTATGAAACCTTAGAAAAATTTGTCACTGCCTTTGCGTCTTTAGGGGTAAGTTGGGAAACTTTAAGCCCAGGTTATGGACTGGCGGAAGCAACCCTAAAAATCTGTAGTGTGCCACATGGTCAAGCTCCCCGTGTTCTCGCACTGCAAAGATTGGGGTTAGAACAAAAACGGGTGGTTGAACTTCCTTCATCGAGTCATGAGGAGGCAAATAAAGTCATAGGTTGTGGTCGTCCAATTTTAGGCTGTCAAATTGTTATTGTTGATCCAGAAACTCATATCCCTTGTCCCCCTGATGGCATTGGTGAAATTTGGGTGTCCGGTGCAAGTATTGCTCAAGGCTATTGGCAACGTTCTGAAACCAGTTTTGCAACCTTTCAAGCCTATTTAGAGACAACGAATGAGGGTCCCTATCTACGAACGGGTGATTTAGGTTTCCTAAAAGACGGTGAACTTTTTGTGATGGGACGATTAAAGGATTTGATTATTATTCGTGGTCGTAATCATTATCCTCAAGATTTAGAGTTGACGGCGCAAAATAGTCATCCTGCTCTCAGACTAGGCTTTGCGGCCGCCTTTGCCGTCACAGTTAATCATCAAGAACAATTAGTATTAACCTTAGAGGTCAAGCGTCAATTTGTTCGCAAGCTTAATACAGAGGAGGTGGTTGAAGCGGTTCGTAGAGCGATTGCAGAACATCATGAAATCGAAGTTTATGCCGTAGTTTTACTCAAAACGGGTTCAATTCCCAAAACGTCTAGTGGAAAAATTCAACGTTATGCTTGTCGGTCAGGATTTGAACAGTCTAGTTTAACCGTCATTGGTCAATGGCAAGCTCCCATCTTAACCGAAGAAACTGGGAAAGAAACTGGAGAGGAATTTTCTTCGGTTGGTTCATCGGTTTTGTTTGTGGAAGCCATTCGTCAATGGTTAGTAAATTGGTTGAGTGAAAAACGACAGTTAACCCTTAAAGAAATTAATATCCAAGAATCTTTTAGTAATTATGGCTTAAATTCCCTACAAATGGTTAATTTAGCGGCAGATTTAGGGAAATTGCTCGATAAAAACGTTTCTCCCACCTTACTTTGGGACTATCCGAGCATCAGCGAATTAGCGGATTATTTAGGGGAAAAAACAGGGACTTCTCCTGTTCAATCCCAAACCTCTCAGTCTGAGCCGTCTGATTCAGCGATCATTGAGGATGCTATTGCCATCATCGGTTTAGGTTGCCGTTTTCCCAATGCTAATAACATTAATTCTTTCTGGTATCTTTTATCTCAAGGTATTGATGCCATTCGTCGCTTACCTTCAGAAAGAAGCGCAAGTTTGCATCGTACGATGCCTGATCATCATCCTGCTTTATGGGGCGGATTTTTAGATCTAGTTGATCAATTTGACTCGTCGTTCTTTGGCATTGCTCCTCGCGAAGCTGCTCGCATGGATCCTCAACAAAGATTACTTCTAGAAGTGGCATGGGAAGCCTTTGAAAATGCTGGGGTTGTCCCAGATCAGTTAGCGGGTAGTCGTACAGGCGTATTTGTCGGGCTGAGTACGAATGATCATTCTCATATCCTATTACGGAATCCTGAAAACCTTGATGCCTATGTGGGAACCGGTAGTGCGAATAGTATGGTTGCCAATCGGTTATCCTATCTGTTGGATTTACGTGGACCGAGTATGACTGTAGATACGGCCTGTTCCTCCTCTTTGGTAGCAGTTCACATGGCTTGTCAAAATCTCAAAAACCATGAATCCGATTTAGCCTTAGCGGCTGGCATTAACTTGATCTTAACCCCTGATTTAACATTAGCGTTATCTCAAGCTCAAATGATGTCCCCAGAAGGACGTTGTAAGACTTTTGATGCCGATGCTGATGGTTATGTTCGAGGAGAAGGTTGCGGTGTGGTTGTCCTCAAACGTTTAAAAGATGCTATGGACGATGGAGATGCTATTTATGCAGTGATTCGGGGGTCAGCGATCAATCAAGATGGTCGCAGTAATGGCATTACTGCGCCGAATGGACTGGCTCAACAATCGATAATTCGTGAAGCTTTGGCCAAAGCACAAATTAAACCCGAACAAATTAGTTACATAGAAGCTCACGGGACAGGAACGCCTCTGGGTGATCCGATTGAAGTGGATGCGCTCAAGGCGGTTTTTGATAGCAATCGCCCTGTAAATCATCCTTATTGGGTGGGTTCAGTCAAAACGAATATTGGGCATCTAGAAGCAGCAGCCGGAATTGCTGGTTTAATTAAAGTGGCTTTATGCCTACATCATCGAGAAATTCCAGCGCATCTTCATTTAAAACAGGTAAATCCTCATATTTCTTTAGACAATACCTCTTTAGAATTTGTTAAAACCCATCAACCTTGGGTGACGAACACCGATAGTCTCTATGCAGGGGTCAGTTCTTTTGGTTTTGGGGGAACAAACTGTCATGTCGTTTTACAAGAAGCCCCACAATTGTCAGTTACTTCTGATGTAAAAGCTGATCTGCCTTTATTATTCACCTTATCAGCGAAAAATGAAAGTAGTTTACAGGCTTTAGTTGCTCATTATACTCAATGGCTAACTGAGCATCCTAATAATTCTTTGGCAAATTTGTGCTTCACCACAAATACAGGTCGTTCCCACTTTTCCCATCGTTTAGCGGTGGTAGCGAAGACTCAAGAAGAATTAAAGATCAAACTTCAGAGATGGAACTTGGGTGAATTTTCTAAAGGAGTTACTAAAAATGTCTTTAATGAGCGAAATGTCACAAAAATCGCCTTTTTATTTACAGGTCAAGGTTCACAGTATGTCGGTATGGGGCAACAATTATGGGAAACTGAACCGATTTTTCAAGAAGCTTTCCGTCAATGTGAAGCCTTATTCCGCCCTTATTTGTCTGAGTCTTTGTTATCTGTTATTTACCCTCAAGAGCCAAGATCAACACTCATTAATCAAACACAATACACTCAGGCGGCTCTTTTTAGTTTTGAGTATGCACTGGCCAAACTCTGGCAAGCTTGGGGGATTCAACCAACAGCAGTCATCGGTCATAGTTTAGGGGAATATGTCGCGGCTTGCATTGCTAATGTATTTAGCTTAGAAGATGCGGTTAAATTAGTGGCCAAACGGGGTCAATTAATCCAGAATCTGCCTGCTAATGGGACAATGGCTATGGTGGCTCTTCCTGCTGATAGCATTGTGCCTTACTTAGACTCTTATCAACAGAAAGTCGTGATTGCTACCCGTAACAGTCCTCAAAATACGGTAATTTCGGGAGAAAGTATAGCCGTTAACCAAATTGTTGAAATGCTAAGACTTCAAGGAATTGCTACTAAAATCCTTTCTGTTTCTCATGCGTTTCATTCTCCTTTAATGGTTTCTATCATTGAGGAATTTGCAGAAACGGTTAAGCAAGTTACTTTCAACGTCCCTCAGATTCCCTTAATTTCTAACTATACGGGTCGAGTCGCTTATTCTGAAGAAATTTGCCAAGCAGATTATTGGTGTAATCATCTACTCCATACAGTTGATTTTCAAGGTGGACTACAATCTTTAGTCAAGTTAGGAGTTAACGTTTGCCTAGAAATTGGTCCCAAACCGACCTTAGTAAGCATGGGTAAACAGTGTGGTTTCAAAGATGTCATCTGGTTAGATTCAGTTAAGTTAGGTGAAGAAAATTGGCAAACTTTAATCAACACTTTATCTATCTTATACACTGAAGGTTGTCGAGTGAATTGGGCGAATCTGTATTGTGATGCTACTTATCAAAAGTTGCATCTGCCGACTTATGCTTTTAACCGTAAACATTACCCAATCCTAACTGTAAATCATCATGCCAATAAAGAAAAAGACGAATCTTCAATCTTACCTGTTGTTCAACCGGAAGAAGCTAAGATTTTAAATTCTCCTTCGAGTCAATTGTTGGAAGTTCTTACTCAACAGGCTGAAGCGTTAATTGTACAAAGCAAAATCTTACTAAGTCGTTAGACTGACCTTCATTTATCGACTTCTTGCCAGATTCCGACATTTAGTAATCCTAAAAACAATGGATATTTGTTGTCTCAACTATTGAGATCAAGTTTCTGGTTGATAGGTCTAATACGGCGGTTTCTCTATCCATCTGGCACAGACAACTCCTTATTAGATCAGCCTTTCCACTTAGAAGATGTACCAGACTGAGCCTGAATCCGCCGTAATCCCTATCCGAAAGTAATCTTGACTTTTGATTTTTAAGAGGTTTCACGATATGTCGTTTAATTCTCCTTCTTTGTCTTCTTCTGATTCACTTTCCGGTCTGCCACCGAAGATTTTAGAATTGTTGAGCAAGCAAGCTGAAGCCATAGCCCTTCAAAGCAAAGTTTTACTCAAACAACATCAACAATTAACCTGTGCAAATGACCCATCCTTTCCTTTATCATCGCCAAGACAAGGCTTACAGACTTCTCCAATTTATCAAGATAATTCTCCATCGGGATTGTCTGCTACTGCTCAATTTCAAAGTCCTGAAGAAATTCGGTTAATTTTATGGCAAATTATTGCTAAAGTTAGCGGGTTTCCTCAAGAAGAAATTCAGTTACATCATCATCTTGTTGAGAATCTAGGACTTGATTCTTGGATGTTAGCGCAACTTTTACACCATCTCAAAAACACCTTTTGTCTTGCGTCTAATATGCCTATTCAACCCACTATGAAGGTAGAACAAGTTTTAGAACAACTGCTGTCACTTAATAATATTAATCCAACAGTTTCTCTCCCTACTCCTATTCCTTTATCTTCTCTAAAAAGTTCTGTTTCTCCTCAAGAGCGTCATCAAACTATTGAAACGTCTCCTGCTTATTTAGCTTTACAAGAAAGAGAACATTTAATTAGTTCATATACTCAATTAAACCCTTATTTTCGCACTCATGAAGGCGTAAATAGTAATAGGGTTATTATTGAGGGTCGAGAACTGATTAATTATTCGAGTTATAATTATGTGGGAATGTCTGGTGATCCTCAAGTGAATGAAGCAGCTAAACAAGCCATTGAACATTATGGAACTTCCGTTTGTGCCAGTCGAATTATTGGTGGTCAAATTCCTTTACATCAAGAATTAGAAAGTAAAATTGCTGAATTTATTGAGGTAGAAGATTCAGTGGTTTATGTGTCAGGCCACGGAACTAATGTTTCTACTATTGGCCATCTATTTGGAGAAGGCGATTTAATTCTTCATGATGCTTTAAGTCATAATAGTGTCATTGTTGGCTGTATTTTATCGGGCGCACAAAGACAGGCTTTTCCTCATAATGATTGGCAAGCTTTGGAAAATACCCTCAAAACTTTACGCCCTTACTATAACAAAGTGTTAATCGTGATTGAAGGGGTTTATAGTATGGATGGAGACATTCCAGATTTAGCGAAATTTGTTGAGGTTTCTAAGGCCAATAATGCTTATTTAATGGTGGATGAAGCCCATTCTTTAGGGGTGCTAGGCAAACGAGGCAAAGGAATTACTGAATATTGTAATGTTGATCCCAATGAAGTAGATTTTTTGATGGGAACATTAAGTAAAACCCTAGCCAGTTGTGGCGGTTATATTGCCGGCCGTCAAAACCTTATAGATTTTCTCCGAAAAACATCCCCTGGGTTTATTTTTAGTGTAGGAATTCCAGCCGCTAATGCTGCTGCTTCTTTAGAGGCGATTAAGCTTCTTGAAGCTGAACCAGAAAGAGTCCAAAAACTACAATACAATTCAAGCTTGTTTCTCAATTTAGCTAAAGAAAAGGGATTAAATACTGGAAACAGTGCTAACTCTGCTGTAGTGCCAATTATCGTAGGAGAATCTTCGGTATGTTTAAAACTGTCAGAAGCCCTCTTTAAAAGAGGAATTAATGTGGACGCTATTTTGTATCCCGCCGTCGAAAAAAATGGGGCGAGAATGCGCTTTTTTATTACTAGCGAACATACTCAAGAACAGATTTCTTATACGGTCAATACTTTAGCAGAAGAAATTCACAATTAGCTCTAAAATAAAGGTACAGATTCTACTACTTTGTTTCTTAAAATTAAGGAGAAATTTAGATGATTCCCCAACAGTGGTATCCTATTTGTAAGTCGGAAGAAATTCAAGGCAAAAAACCGCACGCCTTACACCGTTTTACAAAAATTGGTTCGGTTCTAGAACCTTATGAAGTTACCCTCAAAAATGACTGTATTAGGACCGAGGTAAAATTAAGAAAAGCCTCTGATCAAGAGTCTGATTTTAGCTTCAAGTTAAAGATGAGATTCCCTAATCTTACTTGGATTCAATTGTTACCCAAAATTTATTTTATTGTAGTAGCAACTCCTATAGATCAACAAAATAGTTGGGTAATAATTCGTTATTATCAAGACTACATTCGAGATCCTTTTTTGGGTTATTTATTTGCTTTGTTGCTGGTTACATTTGAAGTCCAAGTGGCTCAAAAAGAACAAGATATACCCATTCTGAAATCGATTACACCCCTACAACCCGATCCTCAAACCTATCATTGGGTTGCTGCTGACCAAGCAATCGTCTATTACTACCAATTAAAAGCAAAATTATCGAAGGAGATGATAAATAATGTCTAGTAGTCTTCCTTTTTCTACTTTAGTCGAACTACTCCGTTATCGGGCTTCTCAACAGCCTAATAAAATCGCTTATACTTATCTCCCTGATAACCATCAAGCCCCTCATACACTTACTTATGAGCAATTGGATCAAGAAAGTCGAGCGATCGCTTCTAAGTTACAAATGTGGCAAGCAACAGGCGAAAGGGCTTTATTAATCTATCCTCCCGGTTTAGATTTTCTTTCTGCTTTTTGGGGGTGTTTATATGCAGGCGTTATTGCCATCCCAGCCCCTCCACCTGATCCCCTTCGGCTAAAACGAACCCTACCTCGACTCAAAGCAATTATTCAAGATTCTCAAGCGACTATAATCTTAACAACCAGTCATATTTACTCTCATTTAAAGTCACAACTGACTGAGTTATCAGAGTTACAATGGTTAACCAGTGATCAAATTGCTAAAGCTAAGTCAAATGATTGGCAAATGACTTCTTTCAAAGGAGATGATCTAGCTTATTTACAATACACTTCTGGTTCAACTGCTACGCCCAAGGGAGTCATGATTAGTCATCAAAATGTTCTCCATCACTCTCAATATATTCAACAAGCATGGGGATATACTTCAGAAAGTATTGCTGTGACTTGGATGCCTTATTTTCATGATTACGGATTAATTGATGGTTTAATTCAACCCCTTTACACAGGAGTCCCTTGTTATATTCTGTCTCCTCTAGGCTTTATCAAACGTCCTTTAAGATGGTTAGAAACTATTTCTCGTTACAAAGCAACCCACACCCAAGGTCCCAATTTTGCTTATGAATATTGTCTTCATAATATTACAGAAGAAAAAAAACACAACTTGGATTTAAGTTTTCTAAAAACAGCTAGTAATGGTGCAGAATCTATTCGACCCGAAACGGTGGAGAAATTTATTAAAACTTTTGAATCTTGTGGATTTCGATCTGAGGCTTTTTATCCTGCTTATGGATTAGCAGAAGCAACTCTTTTAGTCACCACTAAACCCCATGATACACAACCCCGAATTAAGGAAATTATTGACTCAGAAGATCCGACGAAAAAAAACCGTAGAATAGTGAGTTGTGGCCTGCCCGTTGGTGAGATGAATGTGATTATTGTTAATCCAGATACCTTGTCGCTCTGTTCTGCTTCAGAGATGGGAGAGATTTGGATTAATGATCCAAGTGTAGCCCAAGGTTACTGGCAAAATTTAGAAGCAACAGGAATGACTTTTAAAGCCTATCTTAAAGAGACTGAACAAGGTCCTTTTTTACGCACAGGAGACTTAGGATTTATCGAAAAGGGCGAACTTTTTGTGACTGGTCGTTTAAAAGATTTAATTATTATTGGTGGTGTGAATCATTATCCGCAAGACATCGAATGGACAGTAGAAAAAAGCCATTCAGCCATTCGTTTAAACAACTGTGCTGCGTTTTCCATTGATGAGAATGGATTAGAAAAAGTAGTAATTCTAGCAGAAGTAGAACGCCGGACTTCGGATTTTCCCACAGTAGTGGAGGCGATTCGTCAAGCTGTCGATGACCATCATGAGCTAGAAGTGGCTGCGATTTCTCTTCTCAAACGAGGATCGATTCTCAAAACATCAAGTGGTAAAATACAGCGTCAGGGCTGCCGTCAAGCTTTTTTGGGAAAATCTCTTGATAGTGTTTTTGAATGGAACAAAAATCAAGAAATTCAAGCTTTAAACCAGCGTTTTGCTTCGGTTTCTGCAACAGAAATAAAAGCTTGGTTAATAGCCTATCTGTCCAAAGAGTTAGAAATTAATCCGCAAGAGATTCACCAAAAAATTTCTTTTATTGATTCGGGTCTTAGTTCTTCCGAAATTTTGTTCTTGTCTGCTGATTTAGAAACTTGGTTGGGTTATCCAGTTTCCCCCACAGTCATTTTTGATTGTGAGACGATTGAAGGTCTTAGTATTTATTTGAGTCGTTATCAAACTGTTCCTAGTTAGCCCTTTATCTCTATCTTGTCGAAATTGTTGAACTTAACTGTATTTATCCTGTCTATTTAGGAGTTTTCCCATGAAATTAGAATCAGTAAAAGTGGTACTTCCCTCACGCAAAGTTAGTAATGAGGACATTATTGAATTAATTGGCAAACATAGTATAGCTACTTTTGAAGGTAATCTTGATAAAACTCTAGATAATATTTTGTTTTATCTAAAATATTCGGGTTCTCAAAATCGTAATTGGTTAGGTGATGGTGAAACACCAATTGGATTACTGACTCAAGCAGTTAATCAAGCATTAGCGGAAGCTAATTGTGATAACTCAGACATTGACTTGTTAATTTACACTGGAATTGATCGAGGCTTTATTGAACCGGGGGGGTCTTATATGGTTGCCCATTCATTAGGAATGAAAGAAGTTCATTGCTTTGATATTCTAGATGCTTGTATGAGTTGGACTCGTGCTATCTACATTATTTATACTTTACTACAAACTGGGGCTTATAAACGGGCATTAGTCGTTAATTCAGAATTTAACTTACGAGATGATGGCTATGTTTATCCAAAGGTTTTTAGCTTAACAAATGAGGAGCAAATTAACTGGTCTTTTCCAGGTTATACTTTGGGGGAAGCAGCGACGGCTACGGTTATTTCTTATGATCCCAATAATCCTTGGGAATTTAATTTTCGTTCCCGTACCGATTTAGCTGATTTGTGTACTGTTCCTTTAGAGAGTTACCAGAAATATTATTCTTCTAATTCGCCCAAAGTTGGTCTAGATGGATTCAATCGTTTCACGTCTTTTGGCAATGATTTGCATCTTAATGCATCACAAGAATTAAAAGTTGTTTTAGAACAACTCAAAACCCCTCTAGATGAAGTTAAGATTGTTTTTCCTCATGCTTCCTCTAAAAAAGCTTGGGATGATGTGGCTGAAATTTGTGGCGTTAAACATTTAATGTGGCACATCTATCCAACTTGTGGCAATTTAGTTTCTGCTTCAGTTCCAGGGGGAATGGCTACCGCTATTCAGCAAGGCAAAGTTCAACGAGGTGATCGCATTGTTGGTTGGGTAGGAAGTGCCGGAATGTCGTTTTGTTCTTATTCATTTATTTACTAATTATTCTGAATGAATAACGTTAAATTTTTGTTCTCACTGTCAAATTAATGTCATTTCTAACAGGAGTTATTTCTGATGAATTTTCTCGATATCCAAGAATTAATCATTGCAGGTTGGAAAACACAAACTCTTTTCTCAGCTTTAGAGTTAGGAATTTTTGAACAATTATCTCAACAGGCAAAAACGATCGAACAACTGGCTCAAGACTGTCATTTTTCTCCCGTGAGTGGCAAAAAACTTCTCACGGCTTGTGTGGCTTTAGGACTTCTCACTAAGACTAATGATACTTATCAAAATGCTTCCGTAACCCAAGAATTATTAGTCTCAGGAAATCCTATTTATCTAGGGGATGTTGCTTTTCATATTCGAGATATTCTTCCTCTGTGGAATAAACTAACGGATGCTGTCAAGGAAAATAGTAACCGTTGGCAACAAGTGACAGGCTCTGAAGCGGGACATTTTTCGAGTTTGTATCAAGATCCTAATCAGTTGGCTCATTTCCTAAAAACCATGAATTTATACAATCAAGAAACCGCCGCCTCTGTCGCTCTCAATTTTGATTTTTCTCCCTATCATCATTTATTAGATATTGGAGGTTCTACTGGGGTTTTTGGTCAAATGATTATTTCTTATTTTCCTCATTTAAAAGTTACGGTTTTTGACTTACCCGAAGTCTGTAAAATAACAGAGCAATACATTAAAGAACAGTATCATCTAGAGGGGCAAATGGCAACTCATGAAGGAAATTTCTTAAGCAGTCATTCTTTGCCAAAAGGATTTGATATTATTTATCTAGGTTGGGTTCTTCATGATTGGCCTCATCACATTCAATTAGAAATTCTGGAAAAATGTTATCAAGCTTTGCCACCTAATGGAATTCTTTTAGCAACAGAGTCCTTAATTAATCAAGAAGAAACTGGCCCATTATTAACGGCTTTACTTTCATTGGATATGTTAGTTTCAACGGATGGAGGCGGTGAAAGTACAGGTGAAGAATATAAAGAACGTTTTAGCAAGGCCGGTTTTGAGTCAGTAGAGATTATTTCTTTGCCCATCATGCGAGACCTAATTGTTGGGGTCAAAAAAGTAAGAGCAATAGACCCTACCTGAGTTAACCCAATTTCCGACTGGGATCACTCCTCAATTATCAAGAATTTGGTAGACCTTGCCTACCTCCATCCTGAACAATTCACACATCAAAACATTGAGCAATGAAAGTACCTTCCTCGTTACCTATCAAGTTTCAATCAGAAATAAATCAAGCCCTGTGTTTAGCCAGTTTATCTCCTTCTTCTCATAACAGTCAACCGTGGGAAATTATTCAGGTGATTCAAAAAGATTCACGATTGATTTTAGAGGGTTTTCTTCAAGAACATACGGCAGCAGTTCTTCCAAATAGTAATGATAATACCTATCTAATTTTAGCCTTAAATCAAGAAAAATGTCTCCGTAGTTTAGAAAATCACAATCTAGAAATGTTACTCAGTTGTGGTGCATTTTTAGAAAGTTTAGTGATCGCTTTAGCCTCACAATCTCTTTCAGGAGAACTCATTTGGCATAATTCTGATATAGGTCAAAATTCTTTACCAGAATCTCTCAAAATTACTAATTCTTGGATTCCATTAGCTGTGCTGAATATTCAATTTGCCCCCAGTATTTTTAACATAGAAATCCAAGAATTAATTCAACAATTTAGCAAGAGAATAACTCATCGTAGTCCTTATGACATAAACTCACCTATGATTGCGCCTGATCACCCCCTTTTTTTTCTCAAAAGTCTAGCTTATCCCGATGCTTTTTCTGAGATTGAAATAACGATTATTAAAGAAAGAGAAGTAATAGAATCGATGGCTAAATTTGTCAGTCATTATGGAGAGATTGAGTTTACAAAAGCAGAGGTTTGGAGAGAAACCTATCAATTTATACACTTTAGTAAACAAGAAAAACATGAATATGGATTTCCGATTGAGCAACTATTAGAAAAAGGCTCTCAAAGTTTTAGTTTTTTGTTAAAAATTTTACTGAGCCCTTACTGTATGAATTGGCTAAAGTATTTAAGATTACCTCATCTTTTAGCTTCTGAAATGGGAAAACTTGTCAAAGCATCTCCTCTCTTGATTTATCTTAATTTTAAAACCGATTATCCTTCTTTAAAAATGCAGTTAGAAGGGGGCGCACTTTGGTTGAACTTTTGTTTAAATGCAACTAAAATGGGACTAGCTGTTCATCCCGTTAGCGTTGTTTTACAACATCAACATCTACGTCATAACTTCCAAAAAAGCTATCATTTACCAAAAGGACGCGGCTTTTTCTTCTGCCGTTTAGGACAACCGATACGGACTTTTTCTTCTGTTTCAAAACGGAAGAACTTGAGTCAAGAAATGTTAACCATTTAGCTAGTTAGTAATCTTGTCATCTTTTTTTGAATTCTTTTAGGAGATCATCCATGATAACCCACATCTTAGAATTAGGTACAATTTCCAAAGAACAAAATTCCTTAATTGGGGGAAAAGCCAAGAATCTTAATCAGATGATTAAAGCAGGATTTCCGATTCCAAAAGGATTTGTTATTACCTGTGACAGTTATCATCACTTTTTGGAAAGTTGTCAACTTGTAGGATTAATTCAAGAAACCATTAATCAGACCGATCAAAATACTTTGCAATCTCAATTTAAAACGATTGAAGATGCCATTCATAATTCAGCTATTCCTCTAGACTTACTCACAGAAATTAATCAAGAATATCGAAAATTAAATAGTGAATCAGTTGCGGTTCGATCTTCTGCCATTAGTGAGGATTCTAATCAATATTCTTTTGCAGGACAATTTGAGACCTATCTTAATATTACTAACGAAGAAGAATTACATGAAGCAATTATTAAATGTTGGGGGTCATTGTGGTCAAATCGAGCTTTAGTCTATCGAAGTTTAAATCAAAAAATAAGTGAATCAGAACCCCTTGCTGTGGTGGTTCAGCAAATGATTAACTCTCATATTTCTGGTGTTATTTTTACCCAAAATCCAGTCAGTAATCAACCTAACCAATTTCTAATTGAAGCGAGTTGGGGCTTAGGTGAGGCAATTGTCTCTGGGAAAACCATGACAGACTCTTTTATCTTTGATGTAGCGTCTCAATCAATTATTGATCAGACAATTAACTATAAACTAAATATGTGTGTTTTTGATGCAGATCAAGGAGTTGCCACTATTAAAGTTCCAGAAGAAAAACGTAGTTTAAGAACACTGTCGGAAGAGCAAATCGTTGAATTAGCCCAATTAGCCCAACAAATTCGTGATTTATATCAAGCTGAACAAGATATTGAATGGGCTTTTGATGGAGAAAAATTTTATATCTTGCAAAGTCGTCCCATTACTACTTTAGAATCCAGTCAAGCTGTCAAGGAAGAACAGCAATATCTCAATTCTCAAGCCTTATATACTTGTTTAGATATAGGTGAATCTTTTACTGGTACTTTTACTCCTTTAGGAGAATCTTTTGCGAGATATTATGTTCACAATACTCATCAAGGAATTTTAAAAGCTTTAGGGCTACGGGATATTGGCAATCCTAAAAAATATGGTTTTTTTCTGTTTGGTCGAGCCTATTTAGATGTTTCTTACTTTGCTTATTTATATGCTCAATGTTTTCTATTTAGAAATCAAAGTAAATTTTTGGAGCGGTTTGCTAGTGAAGAAGTCAACGTTGAAACTTATAAAAATCCTCATGGATTAGGTTCACAAGGATGGGCTTATTTTCGCTCAAATTGCTTTTATGTTAAGACCTTAATTAGTGATTTATTGACCTATCGCAAAAAATCCCGAAACTGGTTAAAAAACCGTCCTGTTGTCAGTGAAAATTTTCAGAATTTAGATTTAGTCAATTTATCCCTTTATGAATTAGGAGACAAGCTAAAAGAAGCTTATCAATATTATCACAATAGTTGTGTGCTATATGGTACTCCTTACATCGGCGCATTTGCTTTTTATGATGTATTAAAAGACATTTCTAAACAATGGTTTTCAAAAGAAGATGAATCGATTCCTGAGTTAATTAAAGCAGGAGCTTCTGAATTACGAACCACAGATATGATTGAAGCTATTGAAGATTTGGCCTTAGAAGCTCGAAAATCTTCTGCTTTAAAACAATTAATTCTCAAAGATTCTTCTCCTAATATTGTTAAAATAATCGAACAAAACCCTGAAGCGGAAACTTTCTACAGAAAATACCAGCTTTTACTGCGAGAACATGGAGTGAGAGCACATCAAGAAATGGAATTGATACATCCTCGATGGTTGGATGATCCTACCTATATTTTTACGACCCTAAAAACCTATTTACAACGAGATGATTATGAAATTCTCACCACAAGAGCTAACCGTAATCATCAACGGATTGTATTAGCCAAGCAAACATTAAAAAAATTGCCTTTATGGAAACGTAAAATCTATGAATTTCTCATGAATTCTTACCTTAAATTAAGTCAGGTACGAGAAGAAATGAGAATGTGTTTTATTCAAGGAATTTGGATGAATCGAGTGATTGTCATGGAAGTCGCCCGTCGTTTAGTAGCTGATCATATTCTTCAAAATTTAGATGAAGTTGCTTTTATTACTTATGATGATATCCTGCTCTATCTTTCTGGCAAAGAATCCGCTAAAAATTTATTCTCACGCCCAAAAATTGCCGAAAATCGTCGTCGTCACCTAATTAATCAGCAAATTCCTACTCCACCCCTAACTTTTATTGGTTATTGGGATCCAGCGACTCACCTCAGTCAAAAACTTGATGATAATTGTCTTGTTGGTGTTGCTAGTAGTCCAGGACGAGTAGTTGGGAAGGCTCGTATTATTCTCAATTTAGAAGAACAAATGGATGAATTTGAGCCTGGAGAAATTCTAATTACCTGTTTTACGGATACAGCTTGGACTCCTCTTTTTAACCTAGCCACCGCCGTCGTCGTAGATATTGGTTCACTCCTTTCTCATAGTTCTATTGTCGCCAGGGAATTAGGAATTCCAGCCGTTGTAAACACCAAAGTTGCTACGCAAGTAATTCGGACAGGAGATACATTAGTGGTTGATGGAAATGAAGGAAAAGTTTATCTTCAATCTCAATCTAATCCGTAATCAGAGTTTTGTCTGATGTAGATATTATGATACTATAGGGGATGTGATGTCATTAATTAGGGTTGACTGAGTGTCAGTGAAAGCTTTGCTAGAAAAGGGTTTTGAGACTTTTTGGGGAAAAAAGTCCAAGAAACAAACATTGAGAAATCGAAATAGGAACTCAAAATCCTTGCACTTTCGTCAGCGATTGCGAAGGGTTCCGCTTCCAGCCGCACAAAGTCATTCTATTATTCTAACTTCCCCCACCAACGACCGACTCCTAACCCCACCAACAGACTTTTTCAGTAAACCCTAAGTACTCGATTCTATTAGGACTTAAAGTTATGCTCAGATTTCCTTTTTTAAATTTCCTTATCTTCACTGTTGTTTACGGTGTTTCCTATCTCTACCAAATTTTTGGGAAAAATCCTAATGAAAAAAAAGAGTTGCAAGGCGAAATCTTATCAGAATATTTAATTAGTATGGGGCCTATCTATATTAAAATTGGTCAAATTTTGGCGACTCGCTCGGATTTAATTTCTAATACCATTGCTGAAAGACTTCGTCGCTTGCAAGATAATGTCCCCACTATGAATGAAGCGGATACAAAAAAGATAATTGAGCGAGAGTTAAAACAGCCGATTGAAGCCATTTTTAAAGACTTTTATTTTAGTCCGGTGGCAAGTGCTTCAATTGCTCAAGTTCATCAAGCAAAATTAAAAACAGGGCAAAAGGTGGCCGTTAAAATTGTCAAAAAAAACGTCCGTCGAGACCTACAAGAAAATCTTAAAGTCATGGGTTTTGTTGTTAAAATTGTAGATAGTTTGATTCCGTCCGTTAAATCTCTCAATTTACCAATTCGTTTTCGAGAATTATCCCGGTTATTAATTGCTCAAACCGATTTTATTCAAGAAGCAGAAAAACAAGCCCGAATTTACCTTAATTTCAAAAATCATCCTTATGTTAGAGTTCCCTCATTAGTTCCTGAATTATGTACTAATAATATGCTAGTGATGGAATTTATCGAGGGAATTCCGGGTAAAGAATCTGAGCGCTGTCATCTCCCCCCTCAACCACTCGCTCGCCGTTTTCAAGAAACCATTTATACCATGTTATATTTAGATGGTATTTGTCATGGCGATCCTCACCCTGGCAATCTCTTTTTTACCGAAGACGGCAAAATTATTTTAGTTGACTTTGGTATTACCGTAGAGTTAAGCGAAGATGAAAAATGGGGGTTATCTTCTTTTTATTATGCCTGTACTCGTAAAGAATGGGAGTTAGCCGTTGAACGGTTTACCGAACATTTTGTCATCAAAAAAGAGCAGGTTTTTGAGCGTTGGTCTGATTATCACCAAGAAATCGAGGCCGTTTTAATAAAGCACTTTAATGCTCAAACAGAACGGTGGTCAACCATTAGTTACTTCCAAGATGTTAATCAAGTTTTAAAGCGATATCAAGCTGAATATACGACAAACTTTACGAAAGTTGAATTAGTTTTTCTTTCTTGTGAAGGATTTGCTAGTCAAATTGACCCAGAAATTGATATTTGGGCGAATGCTCAAAAATTCACAGATCGCTATTCTCCTTACATGAATCCTAAGGTTAAACATAACTTTGATATTTATTTTGCTGAGGCTAATCCTCAAGCCTTAGCTTTACGAGATCGGGCAAAAAATGCTCTGGTTGCTCCCACTCACTTAGACCGTTATTTCTTCCCTAGCACTTATCCTTTATTTGTTAAAGAAGCAAAGGGGTCTCATTTAATTGATGTTGATGGTAAAAAATATGTTGATCTCGCTTGTGGATATGGCCCTCATATTTTGGGTTACAGTCATCCCGTGATTAATCAAAGTTTAACGGAAGCCATTCTTAACGGGGGTGTAAATGCGATGGGAACACTCCCCGAAATTGAATTAGCAGAGGCTATTGTTGAAGCCCTACCCGGTGCAGAAAAGGCGATATTTTCCAATTCAGGCACAGAATCAATTTTGCAAGCGATTCGATTATGTCGAGCTTATCGTCATCGGGATCGAGTGGCTAAATTTGAAGGTCATTATCATGGATTTTCTGATCAAGGCATGGTGAGTTCTTGGTTTCGCTTTACAGGAAACAAAGAAGCCCCTGAACCCATTAAGGGAACCTTAGGCAGTCATTCAGAAATCGTCAAAAATACCTTGGTTTTACAATATGCCCATCAAGCGAGTTTACAAAGATTGCGAGAACAAGCAGACAGTCTCGCTTGTGTGATCTGTGAACCCATGCCAACGGCACTTGCTGATTACGATCTAGAATTTTTAACGAAACTCCGGGAGATTTGTGACCAATTTGATTTACCATTAATCTTTGATGAAGTAGTCTCAGGTTTTCGAGTTACTTATGGAGGAGTACAAAATTTAACAGGAATTGTTCCTGATTTAACTTGTTTGGGTAAAATCATTGGTGGAGGATTGCCGGGAGGATGTGTTTCTGGAAAAGAACGACTGATTAATATTGCCAAAAGTTCGGAAGATCCCTTTCGCGATTATGAAAGTAAAGTGTTTGTAGGAGGAACAATGAGCGGGAATTCGTTGACCTGTACGGCTGGTTTAGCTGCATTAAGTTATTTAAAATTACATCCTGAAATCTATACTCGTTTGGCGGAACAAACCGAGTGGTTAGCTCACCAACTAAAAACCATTGCAGAGGCTCATCAAGTTCCTTTTCAAGTGAAAGCTAATCGTTCTATTTTTTCTCTAACTTTTAGCTATAAAAAAGCTCAATTTTATCGAGAAAAACAAGCAGGAAGCAATTTTAAAGCGAATTTAGCTCTTGCTTATTATATGCGAAAGTATGGGGTTTATATGCCAGAACTTCATACTTTAATGTTGAATGATGCCCATTCTCAAGAAGACTTAGAAACGGTTATTCAAGCCTTTGATAACAGTCTTTATGAAATGGTTAAAGATGGCTTTTTTGTTCTCTAGAATCATCCAGGTTACTTGTTTTCTTTATTAATTTTAGCAGGAATTCCCAGAATGAATACACTCAATAGTAATCTGAAAAAGCCCAGAAAAGGACTATTAGGAAGTTGGGATATGGTGGTCGGTCCCGGTATGTCTTTTCAAGAAACATGGATTTGTCTTATTCCGACCCTTTTAGCCACTGTCTTGATTCCTATTTATGCCATAATTAATCATTTTGGCTGGAATATTTGGCAATTATTAATCATGGCTTTTCTGTCCTTTGATTTGGTAGGAGGAGCTATTGTTAATGTCTCAGAGACTACAAAATGTTGGCATCATTCTCCTCAACACAATTGGCGTTATCACTATGGATTTATTGCGATTCATCTGCATCCTTTTTTGGTGGCATGGCTTTATGGAGGAAGTTGGCCAGAAGCCACCATCGCTTATGGCTATTTACTAATAGCAACCCCCTTGATCTTATTTGTTCCTTGTCGTCTGCAAAAATCAATAGCAATTACCCTATATTTAGGAGGATTAGTTTTATCTCATTATCTATTTCAAGGAATTGAGGGAATGGGTTGGTTTCTTCCGGTTTATTTTCTTAAGTTGTTTGTTAGTTATCTTCCAGAAGACTCTAATCGGTCTCTGTAGTAGAATACTCTATAGGAATTCTTTTTTGGAGAATCCCATTTTGGAAAAAACGTACCTAAAATAGGATAGATTTACGGCTCTTCCTTACTTGTTATGGTTCGATAGGGGGGCATAAATCGACTAAATCCTTATCTGGCAAGAGACTTAATTGATTAGTTCGCTCTAGATAAAAAACAATTGACAAAAATCGCTAAATGCCTTTCTATATAAGGGTTCCATCCCTTATAACCCCCGTCAATTGCATAACACAAACCGAAGAGCCAGATTTACTTGAATTATGAACAAAGAATCGATGAACTTTCCAAAGATCAAATTTTTAAAAGGCAAATGGCTGATGATTTGTGTTATTATTGGGGCTTTGTCAACTGGGATACTCGGACTACTATCTGTTACCCAATTCTCCAATTTGACAATTTCTGAAACAAAAACTGAGTCCTCTGAACCAGAATCGCCTGTAATCTCAATAACTGCTTTAGGACGAATTGAACCTCAAAGCAAAGTCATACAAGTCTCTGCAACCATTCCTCTAGAAGGAGCGCGTTTAGAAAAACTTTTGGTCAATGAGGGAGATACAGTCAAAACCGGACAAATTATTGCCATCTTGGATAGTTATGAACGAGAACAATCCGCTTTAAAATTGGCCCAAAAAAGGGTTCAAGTCGCTCAAGCTCGTTTAAATCAAGTTCAAGCAGGTGCTAAAATCGGAGCGGTACAATCTCAATCAGAAACCGTAGAACTTTTCAAAGCAGAATTGGAAGGCCAAATAGCTTCTCAGCAGGCTAATATTGCCAGTCTAAAATCTCGTTTAACTGGAGAAGTACAAGCTCAAAAAGCCACCATTGAACGGATAAAATCTGAGTTCAAGAATGCCCAAACTGAATGTCATCGTGCTGAGATGTTATATAAAGAAGGAGCGGTTTCCAGTTCTTCTAGAGATAATACTTGTTTACAAAAAGATGTTTTTCAAGAACAACTCAATGAAGCTGGGGCTAATTTACTCACAATTACTACAACTTTACAACAACAAATTAAAGAAGCCAAGGCAACTTTAAACCGTACCATTTTAACTACTCAAAAGCAGATTCGTTCTGCTCAGGCAACCTTAGAAGAAATTAAAGAAGTTCGGCCTGAAGATATCGCCTTAGCTATGGCTGAACTAGAGGAGGCAAAAGTAGCAGAAACCCAAGCAAAAACGAATTTAGCCTTAGCTTCTGTAAAAGCGCCCGTAGATGGGCAAATTCTTCAAATTCATACTTTACCTGGGGAAACAATTAATAGTCAAGGAATTGTAAAAATGGGTCAAACTCAAAAGATGGAAGTGGTTGCTGAAGTTTATCAAACAGATATTCAACAAATTAAATTGGGTAAAAAAGTAATTATTAGCAGTGATTCTTTTGGAGAAAAGTTAGAGGGAACGGTTAAACAAATTGGTTTATTAGTTCAAAAACAAAATATTTTTAGTAATGATCCAGGTGCTGATGTTGATCGTAAAGTAATTGAAGTGAAAATTGCGCTTGATCCAGAAACCAGTCGAAAAGTTCAAAATTTCACCTATTTACAAGTTCAAGTTGCCATTCAACTCTAAATTTAGTTAAGTAAAAACCATGATTTTACTACTTACTTTTGCCCTTCTTCAAATTGTCCGTAATAAGACTCGTTTATTGGTAGCTTTAGCGGGAATTGGGTTCGCTGTCATTCTCATTTTTCTTCAGTTAGGGTTCATGAATGCTCTCTATGAAGCTGCAATGGCCCCTCATAAAAGTATCAAAGCCGATTTGGTATTATTAAATCCTCAATCTAAAGTATTATTTGCTCTAGAAAGTTTTCCACGGGAAAGAATTTATCAAGCTCAAAGAGTGAAAGGGGTTAAGTCAGTGGCTTCTTTGTATGTTGGTCTAGGTCAATGGAAAAATCCTGATAATCACACGAAACGATCTTTGTTGGTTTATGCTTTTGATCCTGCTCAATCTGTATTTAAATTTCCCGAAATAGTCAACAATTTAAATGATTTAAAGATGACAAATCGAATACTTTTTGACAAATTATCTCGACGAGAATTTGGTGCCATTGCCAAAAATTTTAATCAAGGATATCAGGTTAGCACAGAATTAGAAGGAGTACGAGTTGAAGTAGCAGGATTATTTAGTCTAGGAGCTTCCTTTGCAGCAGACGGTAATGTTATTACCAGTGATTCAACTTTTTTACATATTTTTAAAGGTCGCAGCATTAACAAAATTAATGTTGGATTAATTACTCTAGAACCTAACGCTAATCCCCAAGCCGTGATTAAAACCCTAACAAAAATTTTACCCAATGACGTAAAAGCAATGACTCTCGAAGATTTTGCCTTATCCGAAAAACACTATTGGGAAACGAGTGCGGCCATTGGTTTTATTTTTGGCTTAGGTGTAATAATGGGCTTTATGGTAGGGGCAATTATTGTTTATCAAATTCTTTATGCAGATGTTTCTGATCATCTTGCTGAATATGCAACTCTCAAAGCAATGGGTTACCCTCATTCTTTTCTGCTTAATGTTGTTTTTCAGGAGTCTTTAATTCTTGCTGTTTTGGGATATATTCCAGGTTTCTTGATTTCAGAACTTATGTATGATTTAACTAGACGAGATACTAACTTACCTGTATTTATGACTCCCAGTTTAGCACTGTTCGTTTTAGTTCTTACAATTGCAATGTGCTTTTTAGCAGGCACGATTGCAATGCGAAAACTACAAAGTGCTGATCCCGCTGATATCTGCTTCTGATGCCTGGTGGTTTCATAAAAGTTGCTCGTTTCTCCTTATTTTACCCTATTTTTCACTTTGATCATACTTATTTGAAATCACTATATCTACTTTACCCTCTCGTTTAGCACCCATCCAAAGTCTTAAAGCTTTATTCCGGATGAATTGTACCGTACGAATAGTATCATCAATGGCAGAACACTAACTCGGTTTGACCACTGCTTTCATTTCTAAGATAATCATTGTTTATCGACCTCAAACAACTTATTTTGTACCAACAAACTTTGCACAAAATTGTTAAGGTTTGATCGTGCTTTGCCGATGCTCAATTAGTCATGGTTTTATGCCATCTGTAAAACTGAGGGTATTCAACATGACATTTTTGATAAAATCTTTCGATTTTTTGAGGTACCCTTAACTTATAATTTTCAAAGACTTGTCTTCTGGGAGAGTCGAACCGTGGGTCAGTTGTCTTTAAATATCGGTAAAATCGCCACAAAAGACCAATATTTGCTCCGAGAATTAAATTCTCATCCCTCCAAATAGCTTTAACTTGTGATCTTATTGAAGTATACTATATTTTTCGAGGTTCTCATAATGCGGATTTTTCAAAAAGAGCGAGAATTAGAGGATTTTAGCCCTAATGAACCCGTAATTGCCATTAAAGGCTTAAATCACTATTTTGGTACGGGGGAATTAAAAAAACAGGTTTTATACGATATCGATCTGGAAATTAAAGCGGGGGAAGTAGTGATTATGACTGGTCCTTCGGGATCGGGGAAAACTACTTTATTGAGTTTAATGGGAGGTTTGCGATCGGCACAAGCGGGCAGTTTAAAAATTCTCGGCCAAGAAATGTTAGGAATTAGTAAGGGCAAAATGCTGAAAATTCGCCGACAAATTGGCTATATTTTTCAATCACATAATTTACTAAAATTCCTGACAGCGAAACAAAACGTTAGGATGTCTTTGGAACTGCACGAGGAGTTTTTAGAACAAGATCTCGATCAAAAAGCCACGGCAATTTTGGAATCGGTGGGTTTAGGGGACCGCGTTGATTACTATCCCCACGATCTATCGGGGGGACAAAAACAACGGGTTGCGATCGCTCGCGCCCTCGTCAGTCATCCCAAATTAGTCCTCGCCGATGAACCGACCGCGGCCTTAGATAAACAATCCGGGCGCGATGTGGTGGAAATCATGCAGAAATTGGCAAAAGAACAAGGTTGCACGATTTTACTCGTCACCCACGATAACCGGATTCTCGACATCGCCGATCGCATTGTCAATATGGAGGATGGTCGTTTAGGCGATTAACTGCCCAAAAATTACTTGCCAAAAATCGGCCTTTCATGTTAGACTAAAGTAATGTCATCTTGGAGAGGTGGCAGAGTGGTCGAATGCGGCAGATTGCTAATCTGTTGTACGAATCGTAAGACCGTACCGAGGGTTCGAATCCCTCCCTCTCCGTATTTTTTGGGTAGGTTCGATGACTGCTCGCCAGGATTATTTCTGCTCCGTATATGGTCCGGTAGCCTCTTGGCGTTTCGGCAGTTCCTTGGGCATCGACCCGATCGGTTTAGTTTCCACCTGTTCCTTTAACTGTGCCTACTGTCAGTTAGGAGAAATTGAGCAAAAAACCGAGCAACGGAAAATTTTTATCACCAGCGAACAAATTAGCAGGGATTTAATTGCCTTTGCTCCCTGGGACGTGGATATAGTCACTCTCAGTGGTAGTGGGGAACCCACCCTCGCCCTCAATTTAGGGGAAATACTGGCCACCGTCAAGGAAATGACCAGACGGCCGGTGGCGGTCTTAACCAATAGTACCCTCCTGGGAGATGCCCGAGTGCGTCAAGAGTTGAGCAGAGCCGATATCGTCGCCGCTAAAATCGATGCTGTTTCCGAGGCCCAATGGCGACGGGTTAACCGTCCAGTCCCCGGCCTGGATTGGCAGGAGCTTTGGTGGGGATTAAGACAATTTCGCCAAGAATGGTCGGGAAAACTAGCAATTCAAACCATGGTGTTGGCCTCTTGGTCGCCCCAAGAGCAAGACCAGTATATCGATTTGATGCAACAGCTACAACCGGATGAAATTCAACTTAACACCCCGACCCGTCCCCGGGCCGGACAAAGACAATTAGAAACCCGCGGTAATAATCCCCTCAGCGCTGGCGACGGAAGGCAAATTCTCAAACCCGTAAACGCTGAAATATTGGCAATTTGGGCGGAAAAAATCGCCACGGCGACGGGAATTACCGTGCGCTGTGTGCCGCTTACCGCCACAGGTCTCTAAGGCTTCGGCCGGGGTTTTTCTTCTTTGGGTTTGACATTAAAATAAGCCTCCATTACCTGACGTACCATAGGTGCGGCCACTTTACCACCACCACCGCCGGAATGTTCCGCAAAGGCGACCACGACAATTTCGGGCTTATCAAAAGGGGCGAAAGCTCCAAACCAAGCGTGGGACTGGCCCGGAGGTGCTTCTGCCGTGCCGCTTTTGCCCGCTACGGGCGGTAAAGCGGGGTCTGATAGGGCCCGACCCGTTCCTTCCGCTACCACGGCTCTCAGGGACTTTCTCAGGGTGTCTAGGGTGCTAGGTTTCATGTTCAAAGACTTGCGCCATTCCTTAACATCCCGGGCATCCTGTAAAAGATGCGGTTTCACCAAAAAACCGCCGTTAGCGGGGACAGCAAACATCACAGCTACCTGTAGGGGAGTCGCTAGGGTAAATCCTTGACCGATCGACATATTAATCGTATCGCCTACGGACCAATCCCAGTTTTTAAAATTACGCAGCTTCCAATCGCGATCGGCAATTAACCCCGGGGTTTCTTCCGCTAATTCTATCCCAGTTTTCTGACCGAAACCGTAGCGCCGGGCCATGGCAATTAAAGCCGGTCCCCCCACCCCGCGACCTATTTGACCGTGAAAAGTGTTACTACTCATGGCCATGGCCCGGACAAAACCCATCGGACCAAAACCGGCGCGATTCCATTCCCCGAAAGCTGTCCCCCCCACATAAAGGGCAGCAAAGGTATTTAAGACCGTATTGGGGGGAAATTTCCCCGATTCCATGCCGGCAGTGGCAGTGACGACTTTAAAGGTGGAAGCGGGGGGGAATCCTTGCAGGGCGCGGTTAACAAACGGGTTGCCCTCCGCTTGTAGTTTTTTCCAGGTGGCGGTGGTAATTGGGGCCGAGAAAACATTGGGATCGAAACTAGGATAACTGACCATGGCCCGCACGGAACCATCCCGGGGATCGATCGCCACGATCGCACCTTTGCGTTTTCCCAAAGCGGCCTCGGCGGCTTTTTGGAGTTTTAAATCTAGTGTCAGGGTGACATCTTGCCCGGGTTTAGCAATTTTTTGGCCGAGAATTTGGATTACCTGTCCCGATCCGTTGACCTCTAACTGCATTCCCCCCCATTCTCCCCGCAATTTTGACTCGTAGGCGGCTTCTACACCCATTTTACCGACGACATCTCCCAACCGGTAGCCCTGTCGTCTTTTGGCTTGATATTCCTCCGGGGTTAGTTCCCCAGTATAACCGAGAATATGCGCCCCGATTTTACCATTGGGATAGTAGCGCACTGATTCCACGTCCACTTCAATGCCGGTTAATTCGTCTTTGTATTCCTCTAGGGCGATAATTTGGGCCGGAGTTAAACCCCTAGCGATGCGGATCAGGGTGGAGGGGTTTTCGTCCGCTTCGTTAATGCGTTTTTCTAGGTCGCTTCTGGGAATTGCTAAAATACTGGCTAAACGGTCAAGATTGAGTTTTTGGGCGGGATTACGCTGGGATTTGGGCCAAATATAGGCCGCATGGGTTAAGCGGGCCGTGGCCAAAACTTTGCCATTGCGATCGAATAAGTTGCCTCGGACTGGAGGTTTGGGAAGAATGCGAATCCGGTTATTTTCTGCCCTTTCTCGGTTAATTTGTCCTTGCTGCAGTTGTAAATAGGCCAAGCGCGAGCCAACTCCTCCTAGCAGGACAATGCTAATTAAGCCCATAATTAGCCATGACTGACGCTGACGACCGACTAGACGCTCCTTATCTTTAGTTTTATTCTGTGATTTATTCGGCGCTGGCCGCGTCGGCGAGGTGAGCGTTTTTTTCCGTTTCAGTTTGACTTTGGTTTTTGAGAGGAGTCCACTATTACGCATTTGCTTAAAGTTAAAAATTTAAAAGTTATCAGTTATCAGTTATCAGTTATCAGTTATCAGTCATCAGTTATCAGTTATCAGTTATCAGTTATCAGTTATCAGTTATCAGTCATCAGTTATGAGATTTGAGTTTTAAGTAAGAAGTATTAAGTGAGTAGTTTTAAATAGCACTTTCCTGATGTCTTTTCACTGGTCACTGGTTACTGGTTACTGATCACTGGTTACTGATCACTGTTTACTGATCACTGAAAAGGACGCAATACTAGGTGATTTAGCTCCTCTGTTTACTAAAGTTAAGGGAATCCGCAACATATCTTAACAAAATAGCAGTAAATGCTCCAATAAATTTTAACTTTTGTTAACTTACCTTGATTTTTCAAAAATACTCAGCAAGAATCTGTCACAGAGCTTTGATAGGAATTGCTAATAGTTCTGATTAAAAGTTCTGTAGTCCCTCTCCTGTTATCCACTGCCGACATGATGTTAGAAGCTTTTGTCCTTTCCCCCCGCTACTCTCTCGATGCAGCCAATTGGTTAGAAGGAATCGATCCTTCCCGTCATTACTGGTTATGGGTGAATGGAGATCCACAGCTGCCAGTGATTATCCCCGGTTTGATAGTTTCTAGTATAGAGGAATTAAGAACAGTTATCGGTCAGTTTCGAGGGCTACAGTCGGGAGAAAGCCTAAAATTAACAAGAATCGTCGGCAGCTGCAAGATTCATTGTGTGAGCAGTAATTGTTATGCGATCGAAGCAAGGGTTGACAGCGCCTTGGTCTGGCATTTATTCGATCGCGAAACCATAGAAAGTCTCCTCATGGCTGCCCATCCCGATTGGCTCCCCGCAGAAAAAGATCTAGAATTGGGCAGAAAAGCTTTAATGCGCTCCTTGAATCAACCCGTGTACGTTCCCTAGGCAAATTGGCGCAAATTGATTAATTCTTGGGGAGAAGCCAAGAGTTTTACTTCCACAGAGGCAATTTCTACCGAATTAGTTAATTGAAATTGCCAGCGCACATTGACTTTAAACAAAGGGGTTTGTACCTGGCCGGTGATGGTGATTCGGGTGGATTGATCCTCTAGGGTTTCTAAGCTTCCCTGAGCGGGAAAAGCGGTTAATCCTTGCGCTTCCTCATGGAGATAATTAGCGATCGCCTGTCTGCCGCACACCCCCTCCTCGAAAGGTGCGATTAAAACGCCATCTTCGGCGAATAATCCGGCAGTTTCGGCAAATTCGCCCGCGTTTAGCCTTTGAAAATAGCGATAGATAATTGGTTCCGTGATAGCGGCGATCGAGATTTCGGGACAGGAAACTGGCGCATACATATAATTAGGAGTCTTTTGTCAAGTATTTCTTAACTTAATGTAACATTATCCCTGCTCAAAATGTAATCACACTGCGGATAGAATCTCCTTGGCGCATCAGGTCAAAGGCCTCGTTAATCCTTGCCAGAGGTAGAACGTGGGTGATTAAATCATCAATGTTAATCTTGCCGTCCATGTACCAATCGACTATTTTTGGTACATCTGTACGACCCCTTGCCCCACCAAAAGCCGTACCTTTCCAGACCCGTCCGGTGACTAATTGAAAAGGACGGGTACTAATTTCTTGGCCGGCTCCAGCTACACCGATAATAGTGGCAACACCCCAACCCTTATGGCAACATTCCAAAGCTTGACGCATAATCTGGACATTGCCGATACACTCAAAACTATAATCGGCCCCACCTTTAGTTAAATCCACCAGATAGGCCACTAAATCCCCCTCGATTTCTTGGGGATTAACAAAATGAGTCATCCCGAATTTGGTCGCTAAAGCTTGTTTCTGGGGATTGATATCGACCCCGACAATCATATCGGCCCCCACCAAACGGGCCCCTTGAATAACATTTAAACCGATACCTCCCAGACCAAAAACCACCACTTTTGCCCCCGGTTCCACTTTAGCGGTATTAATCACCGCACCGATACCTGTAGTGACTCCGCAGCCGATATAACAGACTTTTTCAAAGGGAGCATCCGGGCGAATCTTGGCTAGGGAAATCTCCGGCAGTACGGTATAGTTAGCAAAAGTCGAGGTTCCCATGTAGTGATAAAGAGGCTGACCATCGAGGGAAAAACGACTGGTTCCATCCGGCATTACTCCCCGACCTTGGGTAAGACGAATCGCTTGACAGAGATTGGTTTTAAAGCTGAGACAGTATTCGCACTGACGACATTCGGGAATGTATAGGGGAATAACATGATCCCCCACTTTCAGGCTAGTGACACCTTCTCCCACTTCTACCACGATTCCAGCCCCTTCATGGCCTAAAATTGAGGGAAATAAGCCTTCAGGATCGGCCCCAGAGAGAGTATAGGCATCGGTGTGACAAACTCCCGTGGCTTTGATTTCTACTAACACTTCCCCCGCTTGCGGTGCGGCTAATTTTACCGTTTCAATAGTTAGGGGTTTTCCCGCTTCTAGGGCAACTGCCGCTCGAACATCCATAGGCTCAAAGCAATAGGTTTTTTCCAGTATAATACCGTTAAACTGCTGAAGAGTTGTAATAGAACAATTCTCAACTTATCTCTATGTTAGTCCTCACCATCCGCGAAGAAGGAATTAACGATGGTGGCTTTACTGCTACTCTCAATTTTGATAGCGGTAACAGCTACCCAATTACGGTTACTGACCCCTTTACTAACCAAGAAGAAAAAGACCTAGAATGGTACTTTGAGGAATGGTTAGTATTTCCGACGCTAGAGACGGATAAAGCGCAAAAAGCCGCCAACAGTGTCCAAAACTATGGCGAAAATTTATTTAAACAGGTTTTCCAGAGTAATTTAAATGCTTATGGGGAATATCGAGACTTGCGAAAGCAGTTAAGTCAACTGCAAATTATCATCGAAAGTCAGTCGCCAGAATTTCAAGCTTTACATTGGGAAGCGCTGAAAGATCCTGATTTACCGCGTCCTTTTTCTATAGATTGTATCATCTCCCGCCAGCGTCGAGGGGCTACAGTTGTCCCGGTGCAAATGGCCACTTATCCTACTATCAATCTTCTGGTGGTGATTGCGCGTCCTAATGAGGAATCTGATGTTAACTATCGCACGATTTCCCGTCCTTTGGTAGAACTGGTAAATAGTAGTGAAATACCGGTAAAAATTGATATATTGCGTCCCGGAACTTATGAATCACTAACCAGACATCTGGATGAGAAGGGAGAAGGATACTATCATGTTATTCATTTCGATGTTCATGGCGGATTAATGGAATATGAACAGTACCAAAGACAGGTTCACGGGGATTCTTGGCGCTATCAAAGGGGATGGGGACTGGAGGATTTAGCAGAATATGAGGGAGTAAAAGCTTTTCTGTTTCTGGAAGGAGAAGAAAAAGGTCAAGCGACTCCGGTAGAAGCGACGGAATTAGCGAATTTACTCACTGGGAAAAATATCCCTATTTGTATTCTCAATGCTTGTCAGTCAGCAAAGCAAATTTCCCAGGAATCAGAAGACTATCGGGAAACCAGTTTAGGGAGTCGTTTGATGACTGCGGGAATGCAAGCAGTGGTGGCGATGGGATATTCGGTGACGGTTTCTGCAGCTAAGTTGATGATGAAACCAATTTATCAGCAATTATTGAACGGAAAAGACCTAACGGAAGCGATGCGAAAGGGACGGTTAGAGTTATTCAATAATAAGCAACGCCGCGCCTATTATAACACGATAATAGATTTAGAAGATTGGTTATTACCGGTGATTTATTGTCGCGGTAAAATTAATCTCAATTTGCGTCCATTTACTCCAGAAGAGGAGGAAAAATACTGGGAACATATCGGCAATCAATATGTCTTTCCTTTACCAGAATACGGCTTTGTGGGAAGGGATTTAGAGATTCTCAAGATGGAAAAGGCGCTGCTGAAACATAATATCCTTTTACTCAAAGGAATGGGAGGGACAGGAAAAACTACCTTACTCAATTATCTACGAGAATGGTGGCAGAAAACCAACTGGGCGACCCATATTTTCTATTTTGGTTATGATAGAAAAGCTTGGACGTTAGAACAGATTGTCCATGAAATCGGTCAGGGAATTTATAATCGCTTTGAACAGGCGAGTTTCCAAGCGATGAACCTGAAAGCGCGGGTAAAGAAACTAGAACAAAAACTCCGCAGTGAGGCGTATATTCTCATTTTAGATAATCTGGAGTCGGTGACGGGACAACCGTTAGCAATTCAGAATACTTTACCGGAGAATGAAAGGGAAGCAATCGCCGAATTTCTCAAGAATTTGGTCGGGGGAAAGACGAAGGTGATTTTGGGTTCTCGCAGTGAGGAAACTTGGCTGCAACGCAGGACTTTTAAGGAGAATATCTATCACTTACAAGGATTAGACCAAGAGTCGAGAACTGAATTAGCGGAGAGAATTTTAGAACGTCAGGCGAAGAGTCGGAAAAATGCGATTAAAAAGGATGATTATTTTAAGCGCTTGATGAAGTTGTTGGCGGGATATCCGTTGGCGATGGAAGTGGTATTAGCGAATCTGAAGCGACAGTCACCGGAGGAGATTTGGCAAGGGTTACAGTTGGCAGAGTTAGTTAATGTGGGGGATGAGAATAAGACTAATAATATCATCAAATGTGTGGAATATTCCCACAGTAATTTGTCGGAGGAGGCGCAGAAGTTGTTACTGTGTTTAGCGCCTTTTAGTGGGTTTATTCACAGGGGTGTTATTCCTATTTATAGTCAACAACTACAGCAATTAGAACCTTTACAAGGCTATCAATTTGACCAATTTGATGCAGCGATTGAAGAAGCGATTCATTGGGGTTTGCTTTCGCCGATGAGTGAAGAAATGCCGAGTTTTTTGACTATCCAGCCCATTTTTCCCTACTTCTTGAAGACGAAGTTAAAGGAATTAGCACCAGAGACGCAAGCAGCAATTTGGGAGGGTTTTAAGAATCATTACCGAGACTGGGCAGGTAATTATAGTAACTTACTAAATTCCAAAAATCCGCAAAATAAGCAGTGGGGGATATTGTTATGTCGCTGGGAGTATGAAAATCTGTTCAATGCCTTGCAGATTTGTTTGGAGAAGCAGGAAAGTATTGAGATCTTCTTTTGCTTACTTAATTATTTTGTTGTTACCAATGATGTTAGTAGCAGCCTGAAACTATGCGAGAGTGTTTGTCAAGCTTGTCAAGCTTATCCTGAGCAGATTAAAACTGGGATAATCGGTGGCAATATTATCAATGCTTTGGCTAGTCTCGCCCTCGCCTATCAAAATACAAAAAACTATGAACAGGCGAAACAGACTCATCTAAAAGTTATTGAATTAACTCAAAATCTCCAAGGGGTGGATGAGCAAAAAAAAGCCTCAATATTGGGAAATACTTATCACAATTCGGGAATGATAGCCCACCAATTGAGTGAATGGGAGCAAGCCCGGAGCTACTACCAGCAAGCTATTGAGATCTACATTGAATATGGCGATCGCTATTCCCAAGCCCGCACCCTGCACCATTTGGGAATCGTAGCCTACCAATTGAGTGAATGGGAGCAAGCCCGGAGCTACTACCAGCAAGCTATTGAGATCAAGATTGAATATGGCGATCGCTACTCCCAAGCCGGAACCCTGCACGAGTTGGGAATCATTGCGCAAGAATTGAGGGAATGGGAGCAAGCCCGAAGCTACTACCAGCAAGCTATTGAGATCTGCATTGAATATGGCGATCGCTATTCCCAAGCCCGCACCCTGCACCATTTGGGAATCGTAGCCTACCAATTGAGTGAATGGGAGCAAGCCCGAAGCTACTACCAGCAAGCTATTGAGATCTGCATTGAATATGGTGATCGCTACTCCCAAGCCGCAACCCTGCACGAGTTGGGAATCATTGCGCAAGAATTGAGGGAATGGGAGCAAGCCCGAAGCTACTACCAGCAAGCTATTGAAATCAAGATTGAATATGGGGATCGCTTCTCCCAAGCCAGCACCCTGTACCAGTTGGGAAACCTAGCGCAAGCATTGAGGGAATGGGAGCAAGCCCGAAGCTACTACCAGCAAGCTATTGAAATCAAGATTGAATATGGGGATCGCTTCTCTCAAGCCCGCACCCTGCACCAGTTGGGAAGGTTAGCGGAAGAAGTTGGCGAATTGAGCCAAGCCAAAAGTTATTACCTGCAAGCCTTACAAATTTTTGCAGAATTTAACGATAATTACACGATACAAACCTTTTCTTTGCCTCGTCTTGTTGCTCTTTATCAGCAAACGCAAGATGAGGAGATTTTCGTTGCTGCGGCTGATATTTTGGGGGTTGGGGTTGAGGAGGTGCGGGGTTTGGTCTAACTCCCCCCTAATACTAAATCTGGCTTTAAAAAGAGAGGGTGATGAGGTGATGGGGTGATGGGGTGATGATCCTCCCTCACTCCCTCACGAACCTGGCTTGTTGTTGCGCTTCAGCGCTAACTATTTCGGGCTTGCTGAAAAAGTAAGGGCGAAGCATTCGGATAGGAAATCTACGGTTTCAGCGATAGGTTATTGCCCGAATGCTTCGCCCCTACAATGTTGTGATCTACGGATGAGGTGTAATAGCGAGAATGGTGATTTCCCCCGAATGAGGTCCATAGCACCAGAAAATTCGATAGGCTCCCGGTGTATTCTGTTGGGCGTAGGCTTCAAAAACCTTCTGTGTTGCATCATAAGGGTTATCGAGGGAATTAAATTCGTGGGTTTTTAGTCCCGGATGTCTTGGGTTTGTACTGAGGAGCTTGAGGGCTTTTGTTACCTGTTTGTAGAGACCCTCTTGTTTCGATGCTTTTGTCCTACCTTGAGCCAGGCGAGTCTTTTGAGCCTGTTCCGCTTCTGCTCGCAATTCAGATAGAGTATTTCGAGCTTCCTGTGTCTGTCGTAAAGAGAAATTCAATTACTCCTCGACCTCTTCAGGAATAGATGCAGCAAACTCAAGCATAGCGTCTAAATCGACGGGTTCTTCAGCTAAATTTCCCGTGCTGGCTTCCGCGAGCCCCCGTTTGAGCGACTCGCGGACACTAGGATTCTGAAATACCCATAGCTCTTGCTCTGGAATCGCCACCATGGGAACCAAAAGAAGTTCCCCGCTTGTATTCATCAGTATCCGATAGTGACGGTTGCTACATTGAGTCCCAAGGCTAATCCGTCCCCAAGCATCAGCCTGAATATCTTCTTTAATGAGCGAAAAATTCTGATACTCCATCACGTCTCCTCCTCTCTTCATATACTTATTCTAGATAAGTTACCCAATTTGGGCAATAGGGTTATGTCCATTTAGCTTCTCACTATCTAAAGAAAACAGGTTAAACTTGTTCGGGCTGGAGCCTTGACAACAAACCCAGTTTGTTGTTGCACTCTCTTCGCTAAATTCTCTCCCCTTTCCTTGTAGGATAGGGTTCAGGGGAGAGGTCAATAATTAAGAACCCAATGCGATCACACTATCTGGTAAAGATCAAGTATAATAATAAATATAAAGACCAAATTATTCATCTACAGTTAACTTAATGAAAGCCAAATGAACTTATTAAAACAATCGGACATTCAAGAAAATCCCACAACACTTTATGAACAAGATCTTCAGTTGTGGATTGAGCAAACTATTCATCAATTACAGAATCGACAGTTTGAACAACTGGATATAGAAAACTTAATTGAGGAGTTAAAAGATTTGGGTAAGTCAGAGAAACGCGCCTTAGAGAGCAACTTAATGGTCTTGTTGATTCACTTACTCAAATTAAAGATACAGCATGATGCTCCTGAGACAATGAAAGCAAGTTGGTATAATTCAGTAGATGAGCATCGCCAGCGCGTTCAAGATGATTTACTTAAGATTCCCTCTCTTAAATCTTATCTCTTAATCTCCATCACACAAGCCTATTCCAGCGCTCGTAAAGTCGCCATCAAACAGGGTAAACGCGCTCAATTTGGTATTCGTATTCCCCAAGAAAGTGAGTATCCCCTCGCTTGTCCTTTCACACCTGAACAGATTCTAAATGAGGACTTTTACGGGTAAAAACGAAAGTAAACATTATCGATAATAAAACCATGAAACCAGAATATGACCTTGCCAACATGAAAAATCGCCCGAATGACCTAACCCCCCTTCCCTGGGAAATAAGGGGGGAATAAAGTTTTTAACACCTAACTACTTATATCTCAATAAATCTCTTGGATAAATCATAGCAAAGTGAACCTTTCATGTACTCTAAATTAAGGAGAAGACGATGGCTAATCTGGATGATGTAGGAAGAGCGAAAGCATCTGATAAAAACCTGAACGATGCTAACCGAAGCGATGTGCAGGTAAACAAAACAAGACCATATCCTTAACTGTTCTCTCTGATTTAGAGCAGTTAACCCTGTCAGTAACGGATATTTTGCTTGGTTAAATTAAAAATAGCAAATTACCATTAACGTAAGTGTTAATTAAAGAGGTAAATATGGTTCAATTTTTACAAGCGAAAGAAGTCACTCTCAGAGATTTAATTAATCATTTTCAACTAGAGTTTATAGAAGATAAGCATTTTTTTGGTGAATGGCAGCAAGACCTAGAAGCAATCTCTGAACAGGAAAAAGAATTGTTAGATAAAATCAAAACAGGTTATTTTAACTTATTGAATTATCCTCCCTTTTTAGAAACTTCGGTGAGGATGACGGTTTTAGACCCATTATTATTTATTGGTAACTTTTATCTATTTCCCTTTCACATTAAAGCAGAAGAGTCTGTTGAAATTATTACAGAAGATCAAGATTTAATAATTAAAGGAAGGTTAGATACTTTAATTCTAAAAGAGCAATTATGGGTAATGATTATTGAATCAAAACGGGTGATTTATTCCGTTGAAGTAGGTTTACCGCAATTATTAGCTTATTTAATGGCCAATCCTCATCCCAACCGTCCTAATTATGGAATGTTGACCAATGGTTCCGAGTTTTTATTTGTTAAATTATTATGGGACGGTAAACCTTTATACGGAACCTCTCGTTTATTTGCCATGAGAAATCCGGGGGATTTATACGAGGTTCTCAAAATCCTTAAACATCTCTGTCAGTCTAGCGAGGGGGTGGAATGAACCACAGAGACACAAAGGACACAAAGATCGATCGCTTCTATGGTAAGTTAAGCTGATCACACAGAACCTAGAAGAGCCTGGATTAGAGGAGATTCAGCTAATCTAAGGATGGGTGGTTAAGAATTTTTTCGGCTTTTCTTGACTATTTCAGCCTTATTTGTCCTAACAAGCTCAAGAATACGAGAGTTTTTGTCTAGAATTGCCCGGCCTGAGAGGGGAATGGTAAAGTTAGATAAGAAAATTAAAGATGGTGTGATTAAAGTGAAATTTGCTGCTAGTACCTATTTTTCCCTGCTGCGTCATTGTGCCGTTCCTTTGTTGTCGATCGCTACTTTTACGCCAATTCTCTTAACTTATTTAGCCAAGGAAAAACCAGAAACCCCGCAACCGCAGGCAAATCTAGAGACTGCTGCCTCCCCTGCTCCTATTATCCCATCTCCGATCGCACCCTTAACCGCACCATCGCCGAAACTATTCCCCTCTCCCCAATCTTCTGCGATTCCAAAATCAGCACCCTCTCCCCAATCTTCCCCCTTAGCACCGAAAAAATTAGCACCATCGGTTCAAACTTCCCCTAATACTGCCCCTAATACTTCCCCCGCTGCCGCAGCCAAACCGGTAACTAGACAACCCTTATTGGTTCCCGCTAATTATACGCCGCCGGTCCTAGAAATTCGCGTGGCGATTAAAAGGGATGTGGCCAGTGTTTTGATTGGAGTTAACGGACCTGCGGTGATCACCGATCGCCAAGGTCGTGGTTTAAAAACGATTGCCACTAACGAGGGTTTACCAGTCATTGCCAGTGCCAATGGCTTAAAAATGGGCGATTTATCGCTGCCAGAGGTGATTTTTGTGCAGCCCACCAGTGCCGATGGTTTAGTTTATGTGGATGATAGTTGGTATCGGGGCAAAATCCTCCTTGTCGCCCAAGGCGATCGCTTGTTAGTGGTTAATCATGTTAATTTAGAGGCCTATCTCTATAGTGTAGTGGGTAGTGAAATGCACTCCACCGCACCAATGCACGCTTTAAAGGCACAGGCGATCGCCGCTCGTTCCTATGCCCTAGTACACATGATCCGCCCCGCTAATGCTTGGTTTCATCTGGGCAATACCCAACGCTGGCAGGTATATAAAGGCATTCGCTCGGAGTATCAATCGACTCACCAAGCGGTTAATGCCACTGCCGGGCAGATTCTCAGCTATAAAGGGGGTGTGGTCGAGTCTCTTTATGCCGCCACCGATGAAATTGTCGCTTGGGCCCACGGTGGTCGCGGTATGAGTCAAACTGGAGCTTATAAATTAGCGGAAAAAGGCCTAGATTATCAACAAATTCTCGGTAATTATTATCCCGGAGTTGGTTTAGCCCGTCTAGTGCTACAAAATTAGATTGATTGGCTTTCTCGACTGAAAACTCAAATCTGATCACTGATAACTGATCACTGAAATGCCGACCATAGCAGATTTCTAGTAACTGTATTACAATAAACTTTCAAAATGCTATAGCAGTAAATCTCTCTATGAATAGCCCCTTTCTTGACTACCTCAACGGTCCCAAGCATCCCGTCCTCGTCTTTGATGGGGCGATGGGAACTTCCCTACAAAGCCAAAATCTGACGGCCGAGGACTTTGGTGGGGCAGAATACGAAGGTTGTAACGAGTATCTTGTCCATACTAAACCTAGCGCCGTAGCGAAAGTCCACGAAGCCTTTTTAGCCGTGGGTGCGGATGTGATTGAAACCGACACCTTTGGGGGAACCTCGATAGTTTTAGCCGAGTACGATTTAGCCGACCAAGCCTATTATCTCAACAAAAGCGCCGCCGAACTGGCCAAGGCTTGCGCTAATAAATACTCTACCCCCGAAAAACCCCGTTTTGTGGCGGGTTCCATGGGGCCGGGGACAAAACTGCCCACTTTGGGTCATATTGACTTTGATACCCTCAAAAATGCCTATGTGGAACAGGTAGAGGGTCTGTACGATGGCGGGGCAGATTTATTATTAGTAGAAACCTGTCAGGATGTCCTGCAAATTAAAGCGGCTTTAAATGCTATTGAAGAAGTATTTCAGAAAAAAGGTCAACGATTGCCCCTGATGGTTTCGGTGACGATGGAAACCATGGGAACGATGTTAGTAGGAACGGAAATTAACGCCGTTGTCTCTATTTTACAACCCTATAAAATCGATATTTTGGGACTTAACTGCGCCACCGGTCCCGATTTAATGAAACCCCATATTAAATATCTCTCGGAAAATTCCCCTTTTATTGTTTCTTGTATTCCTAACGCTGGTTTACCGGAAAATGTCGGCGGTCAAGCGCATTATCGCCTCACTCCCGTAGAATTAAAAATGGCTTTAATGCACTTTATCGAAGACTTGGGAGTACAAATTATCGGCGGTTGTTGTGGTACTCGTCCCGACCATATTCAAGCTTTAGCGGAACTAAGTCAGGGTTTAACTCCGAAATCTCGTCATTATCATTATGAACCCTCCGCCGCTTCTATTTATAGTACCCAACCCTATATTCAAGATAATTCTTTCCTGATTGTCGGGGAAAAATTAAACGCCAGTGGTTCTAAAAAATGTCGGGAACTGCTCAATGTTGAAGACTGGGATAGTTTAGTATCGATGGCGAAAGCTCAGGTAAAAGAAGGAGCGCATATTCTCGATGTCAACGTCGATTATGTGGGCCGGGATGGGGTGCGCGATATGCACCAATTAGCCTCTCGTTTAGTTAATAATGTCACCCTACCTTTAATGTTAGATTCCACCGAATGGGAAAAAATGGAAGCGGGGTTAAAAGTAGCGGGGGGTAAATGTATCCTCAACTCTACTAACTACGAAGACGGGGAACCGCGTTTTTATCAAGTCTTGGATTTAGCGAAAAAATACGGCGCAGGGGTAGTAATTGGAACCATTGATGAAGAAGGAATGGGACGCACTGCCGAGAAAAAATTCCAGATAGCTAAACGGGCCTATTATGGGGCGATAGAATACGGAATTAATCCCTACGAAATCTTTTTTGATCCTCTAGCTTTACCGATTTCTACCGGTATCGAAGAAGACCGAGAAAATGGCAAGGCTACTATCGAAGCAATGCGTCGAATTCGCCAAGAACTGCCCGAATGTCATATTCTTTTAGGTGTGTCTAATATCTCTTTTGGGTTGAATCCGGCAGCGCGTCAGGTATTAAATTCCGTCTTCCTCCACGAAGCGATGCAGGTGGGTATGGATGGGGCAATCGTCAGCGCTAATAAAATTCTTCCTCTGGCAAAAATTGAACCAGAATATCAGCAAGTTTGTCGGGATTTAATCTATGATAATCGTCGTTTTGATGGCGATATCTGTGTCTATGATCCCCTGACCAAATTAACCGAATTATTTGCGGGGAAAACTACTAAAAAAGACCCCTCTAGTAATGCTAATTTACCCGTGGAGGAACGCTTAAAACAGCATATTATTGATGGGGAAAGATTGGGACTGGAAGAGGCTTTAAAGCAAGCTTTACAGGACTATCCACCCCTAGATATTATTAATATTTTCCTCCTGGATGGGATGAAGGTAGTGGGTGAATTATTTGGTTCGGGGCAAATGCAGTTACCTTTTGTTCTCCAATCTGCCCAAACTATGAAAGCGGCCGTTGCCTTTTTAGAACCCTTTATGGAGAAAAAAGAGGGGGATAATAATGCCAAAGGGACTTTTATTATCGCAACAGTTAAAGGGGATGTTCACGATATTGGTAAAAATTTAGTTGATATTATCTTGACAAATAACGGCTATAAGGTGATTAATTTGGGCATTAAACAACCCGTAGAAAATATCATCGAAGCCTACAAAGAACATCAAGCCGATTGTATCGCTATGAGCGGTTTATTGGTGAAATCAACGGCTTTTATGAAGGAAAATCTGGAGGTTTTTAACGAAAAAGGAATCACCGTTCCCGTTATCCTTGGCGGGGCAGCTTTAACTCCCAAATTTGTCCATGATGACTGTCAAAAAACCTACAAGGGACAGGTTATCTATGGTAAGGATGCCTTCTCTGACCTGCATTTTATGGATAAATTAATGCCCGCTAAAGCTGGGGGTCAATGGGATGATAGTAAAGGCTTTTTAGCGGAGTTTGCCGAGGCAGAAAAAACCCCGGTTGTTGCAGAAGAATTAGAGGTTAATCCCGATACTATTTTTACCGATGGAACCCTAGACAAAGAATTAGTTATTGATACCCGTCGTTCGGAAGCGGTGGCAGTTGATATTCCCCGACCAACACCGCCCTTCTGGGGTACTAAAATATTAACAGCCGCAGAAATTCCCATCGAGGAGGTTTTCTGGTATTTGGACCTACAAGCTTTATTTGTCGGTCAATGGCAATTTCGCAAACCCAAAAGCCAATCAAAGCAAGAATACGACCAGTTTTTACAGGAAAAAGTTCATCCAATTCTGACAGCATGGAAAGAGAAAATTGTCAAGGAAAATTTACTAAACCCCACATTAATTTATGGTTATTTTCCCTGTCAGTCGTCCGGTAATTCCCTGTTAATTTACGATCCCGAATCGATACAAGCAGGCGAAAACCCCGAAAATCTGCAACCGATCGCCATTTTTGAGTTTCCTCGCCAGAAATCCGGTCGTCGTCTCTGTATTGCTGACTTTTTCGCCCCGCAGGAATCCGGTATTATCGATGTTTTCCCGATGCAAGCGGTGACAGTGGGGGAAATCGCCACGGAATACGCTAAATCTCTCTTTGATGCCAACGAATATACTGAATACCTCTATTATCACGGCATGGCTGTCCAAACCGCCGAAGCCATGGCCGAATGGACTCACACCCGCATCCGTCGCGAGTTAGGTTTCGCCGAGTTCGATCCCGATAATATCCGCGATATACTGCAACAGCGTTACCAGGGTTCTCGCTATAGTTTCGGCTATCCCGCTTGTCCCAATATTCAGGATCAATACAAGCAACTGGATCTGTTAGGATGCGATCGCATTGGGATGTATATGGACGAAAGCGAACAATTGTACCCAGAACAATCCACCACCGCCATTATCACCTATCACCCCACCGCTAAATACTTTAGTACCTAATCAGTTATCAGTGATCAGTTATCAGTGATTCAGTTATCAGGTGTGAGTTTTTATCGGTAAAACCCCACACCCCACACCCCACACCCCACACCCCACACCCTACACCTCACACCCCACACCCTGTCCCCACGAAAAACCTTTTGCCGCCAACCCTAATTAGGGCAGCCATTCCAGTAAAATTCCTACGGAGCTATCTTTACGAGCGCGGGAATTTTGGGCTTGAATATCGGCGGCTAAACGTAAATTAGAGGTAATCGCATAACCAACCGAAAGAGTAGTTAATCCCACCTCGTTATCACCACCGGGGGAGATAAAACTCTGACTGACGGTGATATCTGCCGCCCCCGTGCGAGAAAGGGCTAATTTGAGCTTTAATCCTAAGTTAAGCCCATCGGTGCTGTAATTTCCCGTTTGAATGTAACGATAGCCCACCATGGGAGCTAGATTGACATAATCACCCAAAGGGAGGAAATAGTATTGTAAATTTGCCCCTATTGCCGTCCTTTTGCCGTTAAAAGCCGTCTGATAATCGCCGCTTAGGGTTAAACTGGTTTGACCGAAAAACACATCTTCTACCCCCAAAATCACGGCACTGGAATTATCCCTAGAAGGAAACTCTGCATATCCTAAACGGATACGAGTGCGAAAACTAGGATCGCGGCGAATCTCTTCGGCGATATCGGGTATTTTTTCTAACCAACGCTCTAAAACCGGGCTTTCTTGTCGAATTTTCGGATCTAGGTCTAAATCCGTTTCTGCCCACACGGCACCACTCGCCCCCCATAATAAACCAAGAGCGATCGCATTTACAGAACAGCAAGAGAGCCTAAACATAATCTGCATTATACCCAAGGAGGCAGGAGGCAACAGGCAAGAGGCAAGAGAAAGAATCTGGCAATAAAGCTTTTAGCTTAACAAATTAGGTTTTAGATTCGGCTTTTGTTATCAGTTATCAGATGTGAGTTTTCAGTTCACTGATTACTGGTTACTGTTTACTGATCACTGAAAAGCCGGCACTCCCCCAAAGGTTACAATAAAAATAAAGATTCAGATTCCCTGTTATTCTTGAGAGGACGGGGGGCAGTAGGAGCAGCAATAGTGGTTAGAATATTAAAACTTTCGCAATTAAGTGGCGAGGAACGGGCAAAACTTCAGAAAAGAGCCGAGTTAGATATTGATAACGCCCTAAAAGTCGCTCAAACGGTGATAGAAACCATCCGCGAGCGGGGGGATGCCGGCGTTGTGGACTATGTGCGGCGTTTTGACTACGAGGGGGCGACGGTAGAAAATATCAAAGTCAGCGAGGCAGAATTTGAGCGGGCTTTTCAGTTAATTGAACCGGAAGTAAAAACCGCCATTGAACAGGCTTTCCGGAATATTCAAGAGGTACATCGTCGCCAAATGCCAGAAGAAACACTACTGGCAGAAATTGAAACCGGTGTCTTTGCCGGCGAAAAAATCTCTCCTATCCCCAATGTGGGTTTATACGTTCCCCGGGGCCGCGGTGCTTTTCCCTCGATGATGTTAATGTTAGCCATCCCGGCAATGGTGGCAGGAGTGGAAAGAGTTGTCGTTTGCACTCCCCCCGATAAACAGGGCAACGTGGAACCCGTTTCTCTGGTGGCGGCGCAGATGGCTGGAGTCAAGGAAATTTATAAGTTAGGTGGCGTACAAGCGATCGCTGCTTTAGCTTTGGGAACAAAAAATATCAAAAGGGTTGACAAAATTACCGGTCCGTGCAGCGTCTATGGGGCGGCGGCTAAACGGTTACTGTTCGGCACTGTGGATGTGGGTTTACCGGCCGGTCCAAGTGAGTCGATAGTTTTGGCCGATGAGTCCACCGATGCCCGTTTAGCGGCCTTGGATTTATTAATTGAAGCGGAACACGGGGCGGATTCGGCGGCTTTATTAGTCACCCACTGTGAAGATTTAGCGATCGCTGCTAGTGAATATGCACAGGAATACCTGCAAAAACTCCCGGATTGGCGACGGGAATTTTGTGAGGCGGGTTTAGCCGCCTATGGGGGCATAATTTTAACCGATAGTTTGCAGCAATCCCTCGATTTTGTCAATGAGTACGCCCCGGAACATCTAGAGGTTTTAGTTAGTAATCCTTTTGCCATTCTGGGCAAGATTAAAAATGCTGGGGAAATTCTCCTGGGAAATCATACTCCTTCCTCTATGGCTACCTACGCCATCGGGGTAAATGCTGTGCTGCCGACGGGAAGTTTTGCCCGTTCCTATTCGGCGGTTTCGGTTTATGATTTTCTCAAGCGCTCCACTTTGGCTTATGTCACCTCCGAAGGCTTTGAAAAGTTAAAAGAAACCACGAAAACTTTAGCCGAGTACGAGGGGTTTCCCGCCCATAAATTAGCAATTCAACACAGGGAAAATTTACTCTAAATAGGGGGAATAGGAAACGGGGAATAATGCACCAGATGGAAGCGCAAATGGTGCATTCTGTATGAGAAGTTAGGCAAGCTTATTTTTTAGATTCAGTACAGCTTGAGTAAATTCCATGATGCAACTCGAAGACTATTTTAACTTTCTAACCCCTAATGATATTCGCTTAAAAGGGACAAGAATTGGCATTGAAACCATTCTCTATGACTATATTTATAAGGTAAGCCAGACATCAAAGCCAACAAGAAAGGGTTTACCTACAATCAGTCATCAGAGAAAGAGCGAAAAACTCCAAAAAAGCACAATAAAGGCAGTAAGAACGGGACTATAAAAATAGATGGAGAAGAAATATACTTTGCACGGCTAT
>NZ_CAIP01000072.1 GCF_000297435.1 Microcystis sp. T1-4
TGCTAGGCAATGATGTTTATGCGTCAGGAGAAAGTGGAGATCAATTCATTTTTTCTGGTAATTTTGGCAAAGATGGCATTGCGGACACTAAAAAAGGTGTTGCTATCAAGATTGGGAACATTGACCTATCTACCGTTGAATGGACAGGCATATCATTCTTTGGAGTAGGTAGATTTAAAAACGCTAGTAAGACACTGATGCTCGATACGGATGGGGTATCGGGTCTAATTACGGATTCATCTGGTAATGAATTATTACTCGGTAACGCCTTTGCCAATGGGGTTTTTAATATTGTTTAATATTTAGCAATTAGCCAGTTGTACGCAACCATCCTGTCCAAGATACTTGTCGGGTTGCCGACCGGGACAATAGCTCGATGCCAGGATTATTCTTTCCTACCCCTCAATCTCACAAGATTGGGGGGTTTGGTTTTATCTAAGCTATGCTCTGAATTAACACAAAAGGTTGCACGATTAGTGTATTAAAAAGGTTATCGGGATGGGAATTCCAATCGCTTAACTGCTCTTGTGTCGGTTTTTCCAGTAGTTTTTCCCCGATCCAATTCTGCACTTGAGCAACCTGATCACCGGCGATCGCTTCTGCCACTTCGATTAAATTGAGGGAATCGGAAACCAGAATCAGCGCATCCCTTTGAGCATGGGGGATCAAGTCACTCCACTCCACTTCGGCTAATTCCTCTAATAACTGCTCGTGAATATTACCCATACTGTCAATCCTTGCGAAAAAGCTCGCTCAACAACGAATTAGCCCTTTCTTCTAGCATACAGGCAAAGGGACGACCGATTTCCCCATCTATAGTAATGTTAAGCTAAAATATAACGAACGTTCGATATTAAACTTATGCCTAAGATAGTAGATGTAGAACAATACCGAAAAGAACTCCTCTTAAAAAGTGCCGAACTCTTTGCCGAGAAAGGCTATGCTGACATGACGACGAGAGAATTAGCGCAAGGATTGGGAGTGTCCACGGGAACGCTGTACCACTACTTTCCCAGTAAAGCGGCACTTTTCGAGCAATTAGTCGAGGAGATGTGCCGGCAGGATGTTTTATTAGCTAAAGCCGAGATCGATCGAGGAAAAACCCTGATAGAAAAGCTAAAAATTCTCGGAAAATTTATGACTAATCGCGAGGATTCCTGCATCAAACAATTATTCTTATCGATTGATTATTCTCAATATCAAGGACGAGAAGAACTGCGTCGTAGTCAATTTTTTGAGCGCGTTGATCGCCGCTATCATCAGGCAGTAATAGAGATTTTAGGTATTAGCGATCCAAGTGTAGCTTGGTTAGTTGTCAGCGTTATTAATGGACTGATATTAGAGCGCCTGTGGTGCAATGAACAGATTGTGATCGATGAACAAATGGAATTATTAGGTAAAATTCTTACTACTTATTTGCAGAAAAACTGTTAACCCACAACAATCACTTATTAACTAAAAAATTATGAAAGGTAAAACTTTTGTGAAACCCAATCAAAAGTTAATGATCGGGTTAATAGTATTAGGCACAGGATTATTAGGAATAACCACCTTGTATAGTCTTTCCCAAGTCGCCCCCAAACCCGAAACCAAAACCCCTATAATTGCGTCACCCACACCGCAAAAAATCACCGCTTTAGGCAGAATTGAACCGAGGACAGAAATTATCAGCATATCTGCCCCGATGTTGCTTGATTCCGATCGAGTCAAGCAATTATTAGTCGATGAAGGAGATAGCGTCAAAACGGGACAAATAATCGCCATTCTCGAAAGTCGGGAAAGATTAGAGGATAACCTGCGACAGGCACAAGAACAGGTGAAAGTAGCCACAGCCAAACTAGAACAGGTAAAAGCTGGGGCAAAAGTCGGCGAAATCGATGCTAATGCCGCTAACGTGCGAAAAATCGAAGCACAATGGGTAGGGGATCAAGCAAACCAACGGACAACTATCCAAAGATTAACAGCGCAATTAGAAGGGGATATAGCTGCCCAAAAAGCGACAATTGCTAAATTAGAAGCAGAATATCGCAATGCCAAAGCTGAATTTGATCGCTACGAAAAACTCTATCAAGAAGGGGCAATTTCCGCCTCTAGTTTTGATAGTAAAAGACTGAATTTAGAAACCAGTAATCAACAACTAACAGAAGCAAAAGTTACCCTAGAGAGAATTGAACGCACTGGTAAACAACAGATACAAGAAGCCAAGACTACCCTAACCCGGATTGAATCCACTGGTCAACAGCAGATCAAAGAGGCCAGATCCACTTTAAATCAAGTCTCGGAAGTGCGGGGAGTCGATGTGCAGGCAGCCCAAGCGGAGGTAAATGCTGCCCTAGTTGCCGTTAAAAAAGCCCAAACCGAGTTAAATCAGGCCTATATTCGATCGCCAATTACCGGCAAAGTGATTAAAGTCAATACCCGTATCGGGGAACAAATCAGCGATCAAGGAATTGTTGACCTCGCTGAAACCGAGCGCATGGAAGTAATTGCCGAAATCTATCAAAGCGATATCGGCAAAATTCGCGAGGGACAAACTGCCACGATTACCGGATCGGCGTTTAAGGGCGAAGTTAGGGGAAAAGTGCGCTTAATTGCTTTAAAAGTTGACCAACAAAATATCTTCAGCAATCAACCGGGGGAAAACTTCGATCGCAAAGTTATCTCTGTCCGCATTGCCTTAGATCGCAAAAACAGTCAAAAAGTGGCAGGTTTAACCAATTCCCAAGTAACTGTAACTATCAATGAGTAGGTTTTAGGGGAAGTGGGGAAGTGGGGAATTTTAACTAAAACCCCAACACCCCAACACCCCAACACCCCAACACCCAACACCCCATGAAACTAACCCATCTATTCAAAAAAACGCCCCTATCTTGGTTACAGGTGACGCGAGAGAAAACCCGTTTGATTGTAGCTATTGCCGGGATTGCTTTTGCTGACTTCCTAATTTTTACACAGTTGGGGTTTCGGGATGCCTTATTTGATGCTTCCGTTAAACCCCATTATGTCCTCGATGCGGATTTAGTCCTGATTAATCCCCAATTTGATACCCTCTTTGCCGTGAAAAGTTTCTCACGCGATCGCTTGTACCAAGCTAAAAGAGTCGAGGGTATTCAATCCTTAGCCTCAGTTTATATTGCTTCTGCCCAGTGGCGCAATCCCGAAACTGCCCTAGAAAGAACTACTTTAGTCTTTGGTTTTGATCCCAGTCAACGGGTTTTTACTCTCCCAGAAGTCAATCAAAAATCCAGTGATCTAAAGATGTTAAATCGCGTGTTGTACGATCAAGCTGGTAGGCCAGAATTCGGTCCAATTGCCGATTTACTCCAGAAAAACCCCGATTTGACAGTTCAGTTAAATAAAAAAGAGGTACAGGTAGCGGGAATTTTTACCCTTGGTGCCTCCTTTGCTGCCGATAGTAACGTCATTACCAGTGATTCTACCTTTTTAAGGCTCTTTCCCGAACGTCAACCCCACGAAATCGATATAGGACTGATTAAACTGCAACCGGGGGCAAATATCGAGGCAGTAAAAGACAATTTACAGGCACTTTTCCCTAAAAATGAAGTAATAGTCCTTACTTTAGAAGAATTTGCTGAAAGGGAAAAAACCTATTGGGCAAATGGTACAGCCATTGGTTTTATCTTTGGGTTAGGTACAGTAGTGGGTTTTATCGTCGGTATCGTCATTGTCTATCAAATTCTCTATTCCGATGTCACCGATCACTTACCCGAATACGCTACCCTAAAAGCTATGGGTTACGGTGATTGGTATTTAGTCGGGGTTTTGATGCAAGAGGCTTTATTACTAGCGGTTTTGGGGTATATACCGGGGTTTATCGTCTCTCTCGGTGTTTATAATCTCGCTTCCTCCGCTACACTTTTACCCATAGTGATGACTACCGCTAGGGCGATCGAAGTTTTAATCCTAACAATTATTATGTGTATTGCCTCTGGAATTGTCGCCATGGGCAAATTAAGGACAGCAGATCCAGCCGATATTTTTTAAGCTATCAAGGGTGAAATAATGCTGATTTTTCAAAAAGAGCGAGAATTAGGGGATTTTAGCCCGAATGAACCCGTAATTGCCATTAAAGGCTTAAATCACTATTTTGGCACGGGGGAATTAAATCTCTTGCCAGATAAGGATTTAGTCGATTTATGACACCCTACCGAACCATACCAAGTAACGAAGAACCGATAAAATTCTCTTATTTAAATAGGG
>NZ_CAIP01000071.1 GCF_000297435.1 Microcystis sp. T1-4
GTATCTTCCTTGAGACTCGTAAAGTGCAGCCAAATTGTTGAGAATGGCGACGGTAAGGGGATGGTTGTCTCCTAATTGTTGTTTCCAGATAGCTAAAGCCTGTTTGTAGAGAGGTTCGGCTTCGCTATATCTTCCTTGAGAATAGTAAAGTAATGCCAAATTGTTGAGACTTTGTGCAGTTAGGGGATGGTTGTCTCCTAATTGTTGTTTGATGATAGCTAAAGCTTGTTCTGCTAGGGGAATCGCCTCGTTGTATTTCCCCTGCTGATACAATTGAATAACTTGCTGAGTTAGCCTCTCAGCTTCGGCTAATTTATCTTGCGTTGAAACCTGAGAAATCACCTGTCCCACCGTTGGGTTTAACATGACTCCCGATAATCCCATCATCCCGGTAATGACGACAACCGCTATCCCTGATTTGATTGATACTTTCATTGGTTTTTTATCCCTAGAGTTTATTGATAGGCAAAAACATTAACTTGAATAGATTTGTCGGGTTGAGCCTTGTGCTGTAGTAAAATTCTGATTTTTTCTGCTGTTTCACTACTAAAAACAACCTCACCACAGTTATAGCATTACTTTAAGGCAGAGCCTTAGATATTGTGTTCCAAGGCTTTGCCTTGGAACAAGGGGACAAGGAGAATTTGTTTTAAGTACCATAATTAGTATAAGGCCGTTTATAAGGTGGTTGCAGTCCCAAAACAATATCCTCCCTCTTAACACCCATTGAAATTAAATCCTCTGCTGGATTCAATTCCGTTAAATTTTGTTGTAGCCAAATCTTATTATCACGAATATCAAAATGAACAATCGAGCGGTAAACTCGTTTTAAACCTTCCCATCCTACATTCATCCACTGATAATGATCCCGTTCCACATCAAATATTAATTGTACTTCTACGTCTTCACCGGTAACATCTTCTGCTACATAGCGACTTAACAAATTTTGCACTGCTTGACGATATTTTATGAGTTTATCTTTATCCATTGTGTAATTACCTCCGTACAAAAGTAGTAGCCATCATCAATAATTTATAGTAATTTCAAATAAGTTGTAGGGGCGAAGCATTCGGATAAGAAATCTACGGTTTCAGCGATAGGTTATTGCCCGAATGCTTCGCCCCTACGGGAGTGCTATAACTTTCATCCTTACTCCCTCCTTAAAATGTCATTAATTATTTTATCCAATTCCTGAACCTGCGAAGTATCTCCTAACTGATTATAAGTCCCCTTCGCCTTGGTTAACCACTGTATCGCCTCATCCTTATTTCCCAAGAGACGATAAGCTATTCCTAAACCCGCTTGTATCTCCGCTTGCTCTGACAAATTCTGCGTATTTGTTGCCAGTTTTAACGCTTTTTCATAAGGTTTTTTTGCCAACTGAGGTAAACCCATCTTAAGGTAAGTATCCCCTAACAGTTGATAAACCGTAGCAACCTGACTATTTTGCTTCACCAATCCTTCTAATACCTCAACCGCATCCCCATACAACCCATAACCTCGATAAAGATGCGCTAAAACTAACCCTGCTTCCTCCGGGGATAATTGCTGCTGTTGAACAGCTTTAACAGCATCTAAAACCGTTTTCTTCGTCTGTTCATCTAATACTGTAAACCCGACGTTTTCATCATCACGTCTAGAAGACGCACCATTATCAGCTTCTATGGTTACTCGATATCGCTTTCCTGCTTCCAGAGGAGGTTCACCGGGATAGACTATTTCAGTTTTATTTGTCTGCGTTTCCCAATTAACCCCATCTATTTTGATAGTATAATTAGTTGCACCCGGAACAGCATTCCACCGCAGTGGAGGACGATTGGTAATAATATTCGTTTCACGGGGAGTAATTAGGTAAGGTAATTTTGCTAAGACTTTCTCTGTTTTTCCTGTTGGACGGAGGGTTGTATTATTAATATTGGGAAGTGAAATCACAGAATTTCCCCGAGGACAGCCACCAGAAACAATATACTTTCCTGTTTTAACCGTCCACTGCTTGAGATTACTACAATAAACCTTAACGGAAGCGTTAGCTGCCACTTCTAACTTATCATCAAAACTGAGGGTAAGTCCGACAGAAGCAGGAAGAGGTTTCTTCCATTGTGGTTTTTTAACGGTAACTTTCCCTTTTACCTGAAAAATTGTGTTAACTCCAACAGTGTTGCTAAAAGTCGCCGCCGGAAATCCTACCGTAATTAATATCAGGGAAATGGGGGTAAAGATTTTGAGAAATTTATTCATGACTAGAATCAATTGGGGTTTGGCTTTAATTAGGTTCGTTGTTGAACTTTAGCATAAGATTTCAGAAAACGGGTTTTTAAAAAAAACCGTTTTCTCGTCTAACTTGTTATACTATACTACTACAACTTAAAACCTCACCATTCCCTAATCTTCCCTGTGGGGTTGGAGACAAGCTTTGCACCCTCACTGAAGGAGTAATTTCCCACTTCCACTCGCAACTATAGAATTAGCTATAATAAAATTACCACAGGTATCATCTTCATATTTCTGGAAACTATATGACCTTAAAACAATTAGACCGAATTACTTTTAACTCCAAAATTATGGCAGGTCAAGCCTGTATTCGAGGAATGCGTATTCCTGTTTCTTTAATTCTTAATCTACTTGCTAACGAAAAGCCGATAGAGGAAATATTAGAGGAATACCCTGACCTAGAAAGAGAAGATATTCACCAATGTTTATTATATGCTTCTTGGTTAGCCAGAGAACAAGTTCATCATTTTGAATTAATCGAGCAATGGAGATAGAGTTTCTAGCCGATATGGGGATTTCTCTG
>NZ_CAIP01000070.1 GCF_000297435.1 Microcystis sp. T1-4
ATTGAGAAAGTTTAATTCTTCTTGCTTTTTCCAATCGGTTAGCATTGAAGACGTTTGAGCGTAGCCTACTCTTTCTTGCTTTTCGTACCAAGCTTGTGTTCGTTCGTGGAGAGCTTTGTTGTAAACTAATCTTACACAGCCCAAAGTGCGCCGCAATAGCGACTCTTGTTTTGGTGTGGGGTAAAATCGAAACGAATAGGCTTTTTCCATGTCTCATATTTTAGCATCTATTTCGTAAACGATGCTCATATTTAACAGCAAAGCCGTCGTAGAACGACGGGGTTTCAGACCCAAATTTTCGATGAAATTCGAGTGGGATCGACAAAAGAACCGAGCGAATATCATCAAGCGCGATCTAGACTTCGCGGACGCGCAGCGGATATTTGAACATCCCATTCGAGTTTCCCTTGACGAACGAGAAAATTATGGCGAAGATCGATTGATAGGAATCGGTACGCTCGATGGCCGAGTGGTAGTTGTCGTTTTTACAGAACCGAGTAGAGATACAATTCGTATTATTTCACTTCGTAAAGCTTTACCCTATGAACGAAAACGATATGAACAATACCTCCGAGACGAATTGGGAGAAAGTTGACGCTCTTACGGAAGAGGAAATCGACACATCCGATATTCCGCCCTTAACCGAGGAGTTTTTTAGTAAATCGCAGTGGTGGAAACCTGTAGAGAAAGTAAATGTTCTTGTTCAAGTAGATCCCGAAACCCTAGCTTGGTTTCAATCACAGGGCGAGGATTGTGAACAAAAAATGTCCGCCGCTTTACGGATTTATGCGGAGGCTCACAAAGTATAGTCAAGTTTAGTTCGGGTACAAGCCACACAATAAAAAAGTTCGCTATCATTTTGAGCGGGATGAAAAGCCACACAATCTCATTTACCAATAAATCGCCTTAAATGAAATGATAAAAGTGAGTACGAAAAATTATGATTATAGATGTACCGACTGGAGATGATTTTAAATCCGCTGGCATTGATTTTTTAAATCTGGCTTGGGATACGCTGATAAGTTTATCTACAAAACTTAAGGATGCGGAATATTTTTATAATGTGTATTATAGCGATGAGAATGAAGAAGTAATCGATCAATTGTCATCTGAGCAATATTGGAAACAAGCACAACGTCCATTGAGTACAGCCCTTTCCCTTATTCAACAAGGAACCGAATTTCGGTTCTTCGGTTTGTCTTATGCAATGGACGGGGTTATAAGGGATGAAACCCTTATAGAAACAGACATTACTGCGATTTTTGTCAATTGTTTGCGATCTGGAGCGAACTAATCAATTAAATCTCTTGCCAGATAAGGATTTAGTCGATTTATGCCACCCTATCGAACCATACCAAGTAACGAAGAACCATTGTAATAAATATCTTGTATGTATTAATTTCTTTATTTTTTTAATCGGACAAGAAATTTATGAAAAGTTTTTCGCTCAAGCTGCCATACAAATAATCTTGCAAAAGTATCAAATTTTATTGTTAATTGTTGACACTAATCAGGAGGAATAGTTCAATGGATAAACTAAATTATTATCAAAGCATAATCAAGAAAATTCTCACAGAATATGCAGAAATTTCCTCACAAGTACCCGATCAAGACATAGAAAAAAATATTGATTTTTGACCATAATAGAAGCCAATATCTTTGGTTTAATATTGGCTGGAAAAATGGCAAACGAATTAAAGCAATTTCCGTTTATCTTCGTCTAAAAAATGACAAAATTTATATTGAAGAAGATTGGACAGAAGCAGGTATCGCCACGGAATTAATGCGCTTAGGAATTCCCAGCAGTGAGATAGTTTTAGCTTTTCAACCTCCCGAAGTGCGTCAGTTTACCGAATTTGCGATCGCCTAAAAATTATTCTTTACTTTCTCGTCAGATGAGGAGTCGCTAAAATCGAGTATTTAAATATACTTGTTTCTAGGTCATTTCTGCCAGTTCATCCTTGACTCGCCGGTTCAAGAGTTAGATATTTTCCGAGCAAAAGTGCTACAATGTAATCTTAAGGGTCAAAACAATCAAGGAGAAGAGCATGGTCAGCAAAATTGATCGCCAAGCATTTTTACAATCCTTAATCGTGCCACCGGGTAAAGAAATTTCTCTACACAAAGACTACGATCCCGGGTTTAAGCCAGACTATATTACCAAAGAAGATGCCACTTTGCTGCTGCAACAGGGAATCGAAAAAATGGCCGAGTTTCAAGATAAACTCTATGCCCAGGATACCTATGCCCTCTTAATTAATCTGCAAGCCATGGATGCGGCGGGTAAAGATGGTACGATCAGACACGTTATGTCGGGCTTAAATCCCCAAGGCTGTCAGGTATTTAGCTTTAAAGTTCCCTCGGCCGAAGAACTAGATCACGATTATCTCTGGCGATATTATAAAGCTTTACCGGAGCGGGGTCGTATCGGTATTTTTAATCGTTCTTACTACGAAGAATTATTAGTTGTGCGCGTCCATCAAAATTTATTGGAACGGCAAAAACTCCCCCCAGAAGACAGAACCAAGAAAGTTTGGCAGCGACGTTTTGAGGAGATTAATAATTTTGAAAAATATCTGGTTAACAATGGGGTTATTGTCCTGAAATTCTTTCTCAATGTTTCTAAAGGAGAACAGAAAAAACGATTTTTAGAAAGAATTGATCGCCCCGAAAAAAATTGGAAGTTTTCCGAAAATGATGTCAAAGAAAGAGCTTTTTGGGGTGATTACATGAAAGCCTACGAGGAGGTATTCAATCATACCAGTACCGAATGGGCCCCCTGGTATATTATCCCGGCTGATCGCAAATGGTTTACCCGTTTAGCTGTGGGGGCGGTTATTTATCACACCCTAGAATCCCTTGGTTTAAAATATCCCACCGTCACCGAAGAACATCACCAAGCTTTACTGAAAGCCAAAGAAATCCTCGAAAACGAGCCAGATTAAAAATGGAAGAAAATCCCCAAAAAGCGATAATTGCCGGAAAATCGATCGTATAATCAATCTCGATTTTCAAGAATTCCCCCTATGAATTATCGCATCGATCGCCGCACCTATGCAGAAACCTACGGCCCCACCGTCGGAGATAAAGTTCGCCTGGCAGACACGGAATTATTTATCGAAGTCGAAAAAGATTTCACCAGCTACGGCGATGAGGTAAAATTCGGCGGCGGTAAAGTAATTCGCGATGGGATGGGCCAATCCCCCATTTCTAGGGAAGATGGGGCGGTAGATCTAGTGATTACTAATGCCTTAATTCTCGACTGGTGGGGCATCGTTAAAGCCGATGTGGGCATTAAAGACGGCAAAATTTATAAAATCGGTAAAGCGGGTAATCCCCACATTCAAGATAATGTCGATATTATTATCGGTCCTGCTACCGAGGCATTAGCTGGGGAAGGGATGATTTTGACGGCAGGGGGGATTGATGCCCATATTCATTTTATCTGTCCCCAACAAATTGAGACAGCGATTGCGTCGGGGATTACCACAATGATTGGTGGTGGGACCGGACCTGCGACGGGAACTAATGCCACCACCTGCACCCCGGGAGAATGGAACATCTATCGAATGCTAGAGGCCGCCGAAGCTTTCCCGATGAATTTGGGTTTTTTGGGTAAAGGCAATAGCAGTCAGCCGGAAGGACTAGCGGAACAGGTAAAAGCGGGGGTAATTGGCTTAAAACTCCATGAAGATTGGGGAACCACTCCGGCAGCCATTGATACCTGTTTAAGCGTGGCCGATAAGTACGATGTGCAGGTGGCGATTCATACGGATACTCTCAATGAGGCCGGTTTTGTCGAGGCCACTATCGCCGCTTTTAAAAATCGGGTCATTCACACCTACCACACGGAAGGGGCCGGCGGTGGTCATGCTCCCGATATTATCAGGGTTTGCGGGGAAATGAACGTTTTACCCTCCTCTACTAATCCCACGCGTCCCTATACGACGAATACCTTAGAGGAACACCTCGATATGTTGATGGTTTGTCATCATTTAGACCGGAGTATTCCCGAAGATGTGGCTTTTGCTGAATCCCGCATCCGCCGCGAAACTATTGCTGCCGAGGATATTCTCCACGATTTAGGGGCTTTTAGCATCATTTCCTCCGATTCTCAAGCTATGGGACGGGTGGGGGAAGTAATTATCCGCACTTGGCAAACTGCCCACAAAATGCGGGTACAACGAGGCAGACTGACCGGGGAAACGGGAGAGAATGATAATCTGCGAGCAAGACGATATATTGCTAAATATACGATTAATCCTGCTATTACCCATGGTGTCTCCGATTATGTCGGTTCCATCGAGGTGGGCAAATTAGCCGATTTGGTTCTCTGGAAACCGGCATTTTTTGGCGTAAAACCGGAAATTGTCCTGAAAGGCGGTTTAATCGCCTGGGCGCAAATGGGCGATGCTAATGCCAGTATTCCCACACCGCAACCGGTTTATATGCGTCCCATGTTTGCCTCTTTTGGTGGTGCGATCGCCAAAACTTCCTTGACATTTGTTTCTAAATATGCTATGAAAGCGGGCATTCCTGAGAAGTTAAAGCTGAAAAAAACCGCCGTAGCCGTGTCGAATACGCGCAATATCAGTAAGGCTAGTATGAAGCTAAATGACGCTTTACCGCGCATGGAAGTTAATCCCGAAACCTACGAAGTGCGTGCTGACGGGGAATTATTAATCTGTGAACCCGCTACGGTTTTACCCATGGCCCAGCGCTATTTCTTATTTTGAATTCGATTTCAGAAAACGGGTTTTTTCAAAAAATCCGTTTTCTTTTTGAATCACAGTTAAGGATTAGTAGGAAAATTTGGGAAAAATAACTTAACCAATCCTGCCATTAGTGCAGTAACAATAGCAACAAAGATGGTTCGATTAGTAAATTCCAAGTTATCTAGTCGTTTATTCACGCCTGTTAATTCTCCTTTAATATTTGCTATGTCAACTCTTAAGTTATTCACTTCTTCAGATAGCTTGTCTATTTTGCTATTAAGTTGTTCAGATAATCTGTCTATTTTGCCATTAAGTTGTTCAGATGACTTGTCTATTTTGTCATTAACTTCTTTGAATTGTCCTACAATAAAGTCTTTTAATTCTTTGAGGTCGTTTTCTGTAAATGTTGCCATTGTGTGACCCTCCTAGTAATTGTTTGTGATACCAATAATTTTACCCCTAAGTTTAACTCCTAACCCTTAATCAGTCAAATGTCATCGAAGTTGCATCACCAGAAGGAATAAAACTGGCCCAATAAAAAGGATGTTTTTGCTTCTCACCCTTGAGCATTCCTAATTGAATTTGTCGTAAAGCTTCACTGCGTCCTTCTCCTTTTTGTAAGCGTCCATAATAGGCGACCATTAAATCTTTAGTCGCGTCATCAGATACTTTCCAAAGGCTAATTAATTGGCTTTCACTACCTGCTATAACTAAAGCGCGGCGCAATCCATAAACTCCCTGACCGATTTTAATATCTCCTTTCCCCGTATCGCAAGCGGAAAGGACAACTAATTTGGTTCCGACTAAGTTTAAATTGGTAGTTTCTAAAGCAGTCAAAACACCATCATCTCCTGCACTTTGACCGATTGTAACTCCTGCTAAAACTAACCCAGAACGCAATAAAGGATTCTCAAGCACATTGCTTTCTGGTTTAAAAAAACCATGGGTAGCGATGTGGAGAATATTCGGTTTTTTCACTTGTTTGACGGCGTTTTCTGTGGCTTGAGAACCAGTTAAAACAGTGGCTTGACGTAAGAGATTTTTAATCGCTTTAGCTTCTTGTTCTGTACCCGGAAGACCGGGAAAAGTAAACTCAGACAGGTCGATGGAACGAGTGAGAGCGACTTTTTCCCCTGCTTTACCATAGAAAGGATCAGCTACAATAAGCGGAGATTGTTGACTAGCAAATCTATCTTTAAGGCGCAGTAAATCCCGTCCAGAAGTGAGATAAGTAATATGATAATTTTCCACTAAGTATTGATTATTTTCATCTACTAAAGCTTCAAAGGGAATTAAATTAAGTGCAGCATCAGGAGAAAGCAGAATTGTTTTAGTATTGCCTAATAATTGACGGATAGGCTGCATCAATATCTCATCAAGTTGACGCGCTGATTTTTGCAGTTGAGGGAGAGGAGTTTCTGCGTCTGCAAGATTGTCACGAAAGTAAATTAATTTGTCATCAATCGGTTTAGCTTCCCCTAAATCCTTGGCTTTGATGTCACCATTTGGATAGAGAATATAAACAGCATAGCGAGGGATGCCAAAACGTTGATTTTTAGGTGCTTTAGGATTATAAGGTTGATAGCGGACTATTTCAACTAAAGCAGCATCAGCAGGGATTAGCTTTTGAATACCTTCGAGGGTAATGGGTTGGGATAGGCTACGAAATTCGGCACTACGACGACTTAATTGGTCTGCGATTTTTATCAAGTCTTGATGAATAGTGTTAATCGATGAAATCTTTTCGGTTGTTTGAATTCTTTGTCTTCTTTGAGAAGCATCGTTTTCCAAAACAATCACTTCAATTTTCCATTTAATAATTCCATTTAGAAATTGAAATGCTCTATCTATCGAATCAGATGCAGATCTTACTCTATTACTTATATCTGCCAATCTTTGTGAGGTCTGCTGTAATTGTTGCATCTCAAACACTAAATTTGCTGGAAGAAGTTCATCTAGGTAATATTTACGTATTGTACTTGCAGATAATGCAGAATATTCTTCTTTTTTATTTTTATCCTCTTGTTGAAACGTCAGGTTAGAAAGTTCGGTTTGCTTTTGACTATATTGCTCTAATAATTCTTTAATTTCGGGATCATTAATTTGTTGCCTCAGAATTTGTAGGCTATTGGTGAGGACATCGAGAATACGTCCTTTTCGTTCTAAGATAGTTTTGAGTGCAAGACGGGTTGCTTCTGGGTTATTGGGTGCAGCTTGAAGATTGAGAGAAATCACCTCATCAGTAGTCCCTGAAACCTTTGCCATATAATCTTGTTTTTGCCTGTCATCCCCCATTTTTAGATTTTCTGAGAGGTTGTATTCTTCTACTGCAAGTGCTTGGGTGCGATAATTAATGGCTTGAGGAATGTCATATTGAGAATAGTAAAGTGTAGCCAAACTGTTGAGACTGGTGGCGGTATCGGGATGGTTGTCGCCTAATTGTTGTTTCCTGATGGCTAAAGCTTGTTGGTAGAGGGGTTCGGCTTCACTGTATCTTCCTTGAACTCTGTAAAGTTCTGCCAAGTTGTTGAGACTGGCGGCGGTAGAGGGATGGTTGTCTCCTAATTGTTGTTTCCAGAT
>NZ_CAIP01000069.1 GCF_000297435.1 Microcystis sp. T1-4
ACACCCCACACCCCACTTTCCTATATTTTTAAAACAGGATTTAGTATTACTCCTCAAAGGCGGCTTTTTGCTGACGGACTAAATCGACACCACGGGAAGTTCCCAGACGGGTGGCCCCGGCCCGGATAAGAGCGATCGCTTGTTCTAGGGTGCGAATTCCGCCGGATGCTTTAATTCCTACCCGGCCTTTGCTAATTTCCTTGAGAAACTTGACATCGCTAACCGTTGCACCCCCAAACCAGCCGGTACTGGTTTTTAGATAACTGACTCCTGCATCCATGCAAATCTCCGCCGCTAAACGTTTCTCGGTGTCCGTCAGTTGCGAGGTTTCCAGAATCGCTTTTATCGTCTGGCCAGTTTCCTGACAAATACTAGCAATTTCTTGGAATAATTCCTCGGATTTCCCATCTTTTAGCCAACCGAGATTAATAACCACATCTAACTCCTTAGCGCCATTATCTACAGCTTCTAAAGCCTCATAACGTTTAACTGCGGAGGTAGTGGCCCCTGCGGGAAAACCAATCACGGTAGAAACTAAAGTTTTTTTGCCGTGGAGTAACTGCACAGCTTGCTTAACGGCGGCGGGATAAACGCAGACGGTGGGAAAACGATATTGATCAGCCTGTTGACAGTAAGCCTCTAATTGTTCACTGGTGGCGGTGGGGATGAGGAGAGAATGGTCGATATATTGTGCTAAATCTAGATCAGAATCGGTGATAGCCATTATCTAAGCCTCAATATAGTCAATCGATCGCTATTTTCTCATTTTATGGAATTCACACAATAAAGTCATCTCTCGCTAACCTAGAAATTCCGAGACTAGCAAAGATCCAGTAACCTAGGAAGAAACCGTCACAAGTGAAGACTAGGAGAAAATAGACCTATGTTAGAAGCGTATCACCGCCACGTTGCCGACCGAGCGAAATTAGGTATCCCTCCCCTTCCCCTCAATGCTCAACAAACGGCGGAATTATGCGAAATGCTCAAAAATCCGTCCGAAGAACTCAAGGGAGAATTGCTGACCCTGCTGCGTGACCGTGTTCCCCCCGGAGTTGATGAAGCGGCCTACGTTAAAGCGGGATTTTTAACAGGAATTGCCAAAGGTGAAATAAAATCTAGCGTTATCTCCCCCCAGGGTGCGGTTAGCTTACTGGGAACCATGGTCGGTGGTTATAACGTTCATTCTCTGATTGAAATACTGAAATCCAGAGATATTAATATCGCCGCCGCCGCTGCCAGTGCTTTAAGTAAAACCCTGCTGGTATTCGACGCATTTAACGAGGTTTTGGAATTATCCGACACCAATCCCTATGCTAAACAGGTTATCGATGCTTGGGCCAATGGCGCTTGGTTTATCGCTAAACCGAAACTTGCTAAAGAAATTACCGTCACCGTCTTCAAAGTCCCGGGAGAAACCAATACAGATGACCTATCTCCCGCTCCCCATGCCACCACCCGGCCCGATATTCCCCTTCATGCTTTGGTAATGTTAGAAACCCGTCAACCGGGGTCTTTAGAAACCATTGCCGAATTGAAAAAATTAGGCCATCCGGTCGCCTATGTGGGGGATGTGGTTGGGACTGGTTCCAGCCGAAAATCGGCAATTAACTCGGTTCTCTGGCATATTGGCGATGATATTCCCTTTGTACCTAATAAACGTGCTGGTGGCTATATTTTAGGCAGTAAAATCGCCCCTATCTTCTTTAATACTGCTGAAGATTCCGGTGCTTTACCGCTTGAATGCGATGTTAGCCAAATGAACACGGGGGATGTGATTAAAATCTATCCCTACGAAGGCAAAATCACCAACGAAGCGGGCGCAACTATTAGCACCTTTAGCCTCAAACCTGAGACAATTCTGGATGAAGTGCGGGCCGGCGGTCGTATTCCCCTCTTAATCGGTCGCAGTCTCACCGATAAAACCCGTCACGCCTTGGGACTTGAGGCTAGTACCCTATTTACCCGTCCCACTATGCCTAATGACACCGGTAAAGGTTACACCCTAGCGCAAAAAATGGTCGGCAAAGCTTGCGGTTTACCCGGGGTGCGGCCGGGTACTTCCTGTGACCCAATTATGACTACGGTAGGGTCTCAGGATACCACCGGCCCGATGACCAGAGACGAGTTAAAAGAGTTAGCCTGTTTAGGTTTTAGCGCCGATTTAGTCATGCAGAGTTTCTGTCACACGGCAGCCTATCCCAAACCGGTTGATATTCAAACTCATCACCAATTACCGGACTTTTTCTCTACCCGGGGTGGGGTGGCTTTACGTCCGGGAGATGGCATTATTCACTCCTGGTTAAATCGGATGTTATTGCCGGATACGGTGGGGACTGGCGGCGATTCTCATACTCGTTTTCCCCTGGGAATTTCCTTTCCTGCGGGGTCGGGTTTAGTGGCATTTGCCGCCGCTTTGGGAGTAATGCCTTTGGATATGCCAGAATCGGTTTTAGTGCGTTTTACGGGGGAATTACAACCAGGTGTAACTCTGCGCGATATTGTTAATGCTATTCCCTACGTCGCCATCCAAGAAGGCAAATTAACCGTGGAAAAACAGAACAAAAAAAATGTTTTTAACGGTCGCATTATGGAGATGGAAGGGCTGCCGGATTTGAAATTAGAACAGGCTTTTGAGTTAACCGATGCCACGGCGGAACGTTCCTGTGCTGGTTGTACGATTAAGTTAAGTACCGAGACAGTGGCGGAATATTTACGCTCTAATGTGGCCCTGTTAAAAAATATGGCGGCCCGGGGTTATAGTGATGCCAAAACTATCCTACGTCGGGTAGCAAAAATGGAACAATGGTTAGCTAATCCTGTTCTGATGGAGGCGGATAAGGATGCCGAATATGCGGATATTATCACCGTCAACTTAAACGAGATTAAAGAACCAATTGTTGCTGCACCCAATGACCCCGATAATATCAAGTTAATGTCGGAATGCGCTGGGGATACAATTGATGAGGTGTTCATCGGTTCTTGTATGACTAATATTGGTCATTATCGCGCCGCCGCTAAGATATTAGAAGGTGCAGGAGTTGCTAAGGCTAAACTGTGGATTTGTCCCCCCACCCGCATGGATGAAAAACAATTGCGCGAGGAGGGAATGTACGGTATTTTTGCCGCTTCTGGGGCCCGTACCGAGATGCCTGGATGTTCCCTTTGTATGGGTAATCAAGCGCGGGTTGAAGACAGAGCGACGGTATTTTCTACCTCGACTCGTAACTTCAATAATCGCATGGGAAAAGATGCGCGAGTCTATCTCGGTTCCGCCGAATTAGCGGCAGTTTGTGCGCTGCTAGGACGCATTCCCACCGTTGAGGAATACCTCGCAATTGTCACCGAGAAAATTAATCCTTTTGCCAGCAATTTATACCGCTATTTGAACTTTAATGAAATCGCTGGTTTTGAGGATGAAGGCCGGGTCATTCCCCTAGAAGATTTACCTAAGATTGAGGATATCTTAGGGATTCCTTCTGGTGTTTTGAGTTAGTTGACCGGTTATGGGTCATTTCGATCGAGGCGAAAGATTTCTTTTGATTTCGATCAAGATGACCCCTCTAACGATCGAATTTTCGACAATTATAGGATTTTTTTCGATATACGGAATGACAACTCGATAAAATAAAAATTTGACATCCTCACCGCCGTT
>NZ_CAIP01000068.1 GCF_000297435.1 Microcystis sp. T1-4
ATATATTTGACTATACTTTTACTAACTATCGGTTACACTGATGATAAACAGGAAAATTTGCTCAGACTATCACCCCCCGGAAAGAGGCAGCACTAAAGATGATATCTAGAAAAAATTTTAGCCAAAGCCAGCAAGTACCAATCGGTAAAACGAGAATTATTCAGGGAGCAACTGGCACTTTAATGCTAATGACTCTGCTTTCTCTCCTCTTAGTGCCACCCAGTTTAGCATCTCCTGAGCCACCCAATTCGGTCATCGCCGCTACCCGTCAAGATTTGAGTCGGAAAACCAAGATATCCGTTAATCGCTTGCAAATTCAAGCAGCACAACCACAAACCTGGCCCGATGGTTGTTTAGGATTAGCTAAACCGGGAGAATTCTGTACTCAAGCACTGGTGCAAGGATGGCGAATTATTCTGACTGATAACCAAAAAACTTGGGTTTATCGCACCGATAGCAGCGGCACTAATCTCCGCTTAGAAAAGTGAATTTCTTTGGCTCTTTTCCGGCTGCTTTTTCGGCATCCCCAAAGTAGCGTTTTCCTGATTTGATTATCGTCCCCCCAGGGTTGGGTGATGAAAATCGGCTGAGAATGGCTCTAGGGTTTGTTTCAAGAATCTAGTCGTCTCTGGCAACCCTATTTAATTAATAATCCCAGTTTTTTGCTTCTTTTTGCTCTATAACTCCTGCGAGGCTGGAAAAAGTAAACAGTAATCCAGTCATCAGCCCTCAACTATCGTTAAGATGGATAGGAGAAGGTAAAGTTTTATATGTCCCCTTCAACTGCGTTTAGGAGTTCCTGCTAAAGATGACACAAGCTACTCAGATTCAAGGAAAAGGAATTTTACTCAGTGAGGCTGCCCTCAAACACCTTACCATGCTCAAAGAGCAAGAGGGCAAGGATTTATGTTTGCGCGTGGGTGTGCGTCAGGGTGGTTGTTCGGGAATGTCCTATATGATGGATTTTGAGCATCCTGGCAATATTGGCCCCCAAGATGAGGTTTTCGATTACGATGGCTTTAAAATCGTCTCTGATAAAAAAAGTCTGCTCTATCTCTACGGTCTCATGTTAGATTACAGCAACGCGATGATCGGCGGTGGTTTCCAATTCACTAATCCCAACGCCAGTCAAACCTGTGGCTGTGGTAAGTCTTTTGGCGTTTAATATTTTCCCGGGGTGATACCTTTCACCCCCGCCTCCCAGAGGCGTTTTTTTTGGCCAAAACCCTTGACAAAATCGGAGACTTGCCTATCCCTCCAATATTTTACGAATGGGCAATTAATTTTGCACGACTACTTAATAATCAGGCGATGATAGTAATTAGTTTCCTGTATCGCCTTTTGTCAATTGTTTTCTATCTAGAACAAGCTCATCAATTATGTCTCTGGCCAGCTAAGGATTTAAAGGATTTAGTCGATTTATGCCCTCCTATCGAACCATAACAAGTAACGAAGAGCCTAAATTTTGAGATCACGGAGTAGGACGTTTAACCTGTTTCCTCTCGTTCTCACGGTCGGAACCACTGACAAGCATTCTAGCATCCAAGCCGTCCTTAAAGGACGGGGTTAAACCCAAATTTCCGGTAAGTTGTGTTGAGAAATGTGTAGAGTTGCCGCCGACCCTTGACTGGAACCTAAGCTCTCGTGATAACTTGTATAGGAGTTATCGACAAGACACCATCAGCTAGACAAGCCCCTTGCAGTTTCTCTATGTTTCACCCCAACCAATCGGAACCCCGTGAAGATATCCGCGAGTATGTAGCTCAACTACAACTTCACATGGCTTTACAAGCTCGTAATCTCGTGCCTAGTCTGACTAATACTAGAGATAGTCGCGAGAAACTGCTGCAGGATACCCAAGCAACCATCGAAAAAATCGTTTCCCGTCATTTCTAGTTGACTGATTTTACCATAGTCATTTGAGCCGCAGGACAGGCAAGACAATTGCCACTGCGGCAAGGGGTTATTGACTTAAATCTATAATATCCCAGCAATTTTTTTTATGATTACCCACTTGATAAAGTGGCCACAGCAGTGGTATTAATTTAAGATAGGAAGTTTTCGGGAGTCAGTCGTCGGTCGTTCATACCAAATTAGCCTACACTTCATCTTGATAAGAAAGGCTAGATTTTTTGCAGCTTCTTAGGGAAATTATGACCACTAATCCTCTTAACTCGCTCATTTTAGAGCAGATTAGTCATATCTGTGAGCAATACTCGATCGAAAGTCGTATTCTCGAAGATTTTGCCGATTTTGTCATCAAAAACCACCGTAAAAAGTCTCCTAAACCATCGTTAACTAAATCAAAAACTACAGCCACCACCACCACAGGCTCAAAAGTTAAACCTTTAACTCTAACGCAACTTAAACAGGCAGTTTATGCCTATTTTGAGGTTAGCAATACCACAGAATTAAAAAAATCGAGTATGTTTCAAATGGCTACTAGAGCCTTTGATAACATCAATTTATCTCAGCGAGAAAGTTGGGAAAAAATTTACAGAGAGTATGTAGGTATTTTACCAGAAGAAGATGGAGAAACTGGTAAGCATTGTATTAATGGTATTAATATATTTAAGTATTTTTATCCCTATCGTGTTTTCGAGCTTGATCCAAAAACTGCCAGCAAGGAAGACATTAAAAATGCCTATTATCGTCTTTCTAAAATCTATCATCCTGATAACCAAGAAACAGGAGACGCAGAAGTTTTTGATTGTTTAACTGTCATGTATAAGTCTATCACCACGGAGATAAAATAATCATGCCTCAGAAAGCAAATACCTTCCTGATCCGGGATACCGAATTAGCTCAATGGTTTTCTATTACTCTTGAAAAACTAGACAAAATTGTTGATATTTTTGATGCTGATCCTAATGATGATTGGGATTTAGTTGAAGGTGTCGATTATCAATTTGTCAACAAAAAAGATAAAGTTAGAGTGTTTTCTTTTGAAGGTGCTTTAAAAATTGCTTCCTATATTGATCAGCATGAAAAGCGAGGAATTATATACAGATTTAGAGAATTTTTTACTAAGCACGATCAAAAAATTCGTCGCTCTTTGGCACGAAAATTAATTTTTAATGAATTGGCTGACTCTGGCGAAATTAAAGTTTATCAAGGAGTGGCTATGATTCATAAACAGAGTTTGCGGCGAATTTTAAAAACTAATGGAGCCAAGCTAAATCAAACATTCAATAATCTTAAACTCCACGAATCTTCATCTTTGAAAGTTGATGATGAAGAACTTGCTAAGGTAATCAAAAATACTAAAACAGAAGTTCGTCCTTTAAAAATAGGAGTAGATTTTTACGAAGATGAAAAAAGAGAGTTTTGGTTCTCTGAAAGTGGAGTTGTTCGCATTTCTAAATCCATGAGTGAAACTTTGACGAATAAATCGCGCCAAGAAATGTGTAAAATGATTGAAATCGAGTTTCCTCTTGCCTTTAAAGAAATTCAGGAAAATCTAGATGACGATACCAAACAAAAAATCGAGATTGAAAAGGCTAAAAAACGAGCTAAAACTAGAGATAAAAACACTTGTCAGGTGACAGGGCAAAAACCGGATAGAAATAATAAATTTAATCTCGCTGTCCATCATCTTTACTCTGTCCAAAAATATCCCCATCTAGCGACATTAGATCTGAATTTGGTGACTATTAAAGAAGAAATTCACCAAGAATTCCACGGTAATTTAGGGGGATTTCATCAACCTTGTACAATCGAGGATTTTATCGAATTCTTGCACGTTTACTATCCCGAACATCATGGTAATTTAGCCTTAAAACTTCAGAAAACTAAGAAAAAACTGGAAAAATTAGCTAAATAATCATTCAATTTGGGGGTGTGAATAGCTCCAAGGTGATTATCCATTTTTTGAGGGAAAGAACGACCATATCTCATCATGAGCGATAATTAATTTATCTTGAGGTTTTGCCAAAACTCCTATCTCACGAGGAACAGCCGCATCTAAATCATTGGCAACTATTGTCAACTCCGCCCATAGTATATATGATAGTTGAACTCTAATTTAGGATCTAGCTGGGTCTAGAGAGGATAATATGGATAAGATCAAGGTAGGATTGTTGTTTGGTGGTCGATCGGGAGAACACGAGGTATCTATCAATTCGGCTCGATCGATCCTGCAAGCTTTTAATTATCCCGAAAATCTTGACAAATACGCAGTTATCCCCTTCTATATCGATAAAAATGGCTGTTGGCATTCGGCAGCAACTGCTAGACAAATTTTAACCTCTGGGCAACCCCTAGCTATTGAGAGTGATATAAAAGTCAATATCTGGCAATTTCCCCCAGAAGTGAGCGAAATTGAGGTTTGGTTTCCAATTCTCCACGGACCGAATGGAGAAGATGGAACTTTACAAGGATTACTCACTCTCATGCGGGTTGCTTTTGTGGGTAGTGGGGTACTGGGTTCATGCTTGGGAATGGATAAAATTGCCATGAAAACTGCTTTTGCAGCCGCTGGATTACCCCAAGTTAAGTATAAGGCCATAACCCGCTCGCAAGTGTGGTCAAATGCCTGTGTTTTTCCGCAATTGTGCGATCAAATCGCCGAGGAAATAGGTTATCCTTGTTTTATTAAACCCGCTAATTTAGGTTCTTCGGTGGGTATTAGTAAAGCTCGCAACCAGCAAGAATTAGAGGCTGCTTTAGATAGTGCTGCTAGTTATGATCGACGGATTATTGTTGAAGCAGGAGTAACCGCAAGGGAGATCGAATGTGCGGTTTTAGGTAATGATAATCCCCAAGCTTCTTTGGTGGGAGAAATTACTTTTGATAGTGATTTTTATGACTATGAAACTAAATATACTGATGGGCGATCGAGTATGGTGATTCCCGCTAATATTCCTGATAAAATTGCTAATCAAGTGCGAGAAATGGCTGTAGAAGCATTTAAAGCTGTGGATGCTGCGGGATTGTCGCGGGTGGATTTTTTCTATGTGGAGAAGACTGGGGAAGTGTTGCTCAATGAAATTAATACTCTGCCGGGGTTTACTAATTTTAGTATGTATCCCCAACTCTGGAAAGCCACTGGTTTAGAGTTTGAGAAATTGGTCGATAAATTAGTGCAATTAGCTTTAGAAAAACAGGAAAAATAAGGTTAATTTAACACCATTTCTAGGATAGTAATTACCTAGTCTAAGTAACTGGTTCTAATTAAGTAGAAGATAAATTTTGTCTTTGATCCCTCCTGCCTCCTAGGGCTGAGGCTCTTCTAGGTTCTGTGTGATAAGTTTAATTGACATAGGATCGATCGATCTTTGTGTCCTTTGTGTCTTTGTGGTTCGTTCCACCCCCTCGCTCTTGAGAAATGTATCTTAGAATACATTTTACCCACCAAACCTGGGAGAGCCGGGCTGATTCATTTAAATTAAGTACAGATGATCTTCAGTCAATAAATTTGACTGAAGATTCTCAAGTTTACCTTTTTCTAACCAAAAGAGTTAGCCACAATAATTAATCTTTAGTCTTCTGCCAATATTTATTATGAATAGATTGATAAAGCTTGTTCTCAAGCTACTAAAAGCCTATCTCTCCTGAAATTGTCTGAGAGTAAATTCTGTTAATTTAGCTAATTTTTCTGCTTCTTACGTCGATAAAACTATCAGTTTTTCCTAACGTTCAGCTAACCACCTCTGTCCCTCCATTATTGAGAGAAAACCCAAACCTCTGAAAAGATTCAATCCTATAGTTGTGAGAATTGACCAATTGCTTGCTGCTTGAAAAT
>NZ_CAIP01000067.1 GCF_000297435.1 Microcystis sp. T1-4
GTTGGTGAACTTCAGGAAAAAAGAAGTATAAAAACGCTTCAAAATACTCGCTTAATGCTTCTTTCCAGTGTTCATCATAATTGGCGGTTGGTTGTTTCATGGCAAGTCGCTACCAATTGGAAAGTTAGGCACTCATCTAAATCTATTATTCCCCATAAATATCATCAATGCCACTTGTCGTCACAAAACTTCCCATGAGAGCAACCTACATCTACATCTTTGTTTTAACATTTATTGCTAAAACTATATAATGCCGTCAGATAAAGGGGGTCGGAACCAACGGAACCGGGGAAGATATCCTTAACTAAAAAAGGAGTTGACATGATTTTTTCCTGAATTAAAGAGTAAAAATTAAACAATTAAGTGGGTGGGTGGAATTAAATATAAGATGAACGTAGGTTGGGTTGAAGCATGAAACCCAACGCCTGCATGGGTTACGCTACCGCTAACCCATCCTACAAATAATTGTGCCTCCCTACTTAAGTCGCCAAAGAAGGCACCATCCACACCGATTGAGAGCCATCGAGGTCGGTGTCTGGTCCAATTAGCGCCGGGTTGCGGTAGCCCGGCAGGACAGAGACGGCAAAAACCTCCTCCACGCCGCTATTGAACCAAAAAGTTGCCACCAGTTGACAGGTAGCTAGGTTGACAATAGCCAACCCGCACCGCAATTGATTACGCCGCTCATCCAGGGGTAAACCGCCAAAAATCGCCGTTTCCCGCACTTGGGACAACCCGACAAAGGCGTGACCTTCCCAACAGTCTAAACCCCGGGTAAAACCGGGCAACTCGGCGATGATTTCCGTGCTGCCAGTTTGGGGATGCCAACAGTTCAAGGTTCCATAACCGGAATTGAGGAAATAGAGATTACCCTGATAAAGGCGGGGAGAATGGGGCATAGCTAAACCCCGCAGAATCACCTCTCCCCTAGCCACATCAATTAAGCATCCGCCCTGGGCCTTATTCTCTCGCCAGAGGCTTTCCTCGTTGGTTTCCCCCAATGCCGTCACATAAGTGGGAGTGCCGCTATTTTCAGCCATAGCCAAGCCATTGAGGTGGCAGCGGTCTCCGGGGACTAACTCGGTAATAAAGGGCGGTTTCCACTGGGGGAGAAAACTCCAATTTCCTTCGATGGTTGCCAGACAGTTAAATAGGGTATTGACCACCCAAAGGCGATTACTGCCAAAAGCCAAATCATGACCCATAATCGGACCGGTGAGGTGGGAGGAACGAGCTAAAAAGGCGATATCCTGTTCCCCTTCCGGTTTAATCTGGGGGGCAATCTCTCGATTGGCGGGTAAATGCCAAATTGCCTGACGAGCGCCCACAGCAATTCCGGTAGCGGTTCGGGTTAAACCCATTGCTTGGTCAAAATGGGCGAAACTCACCCGTATTTGTCCTTGATAAGTGCCAATGCTGGCCACTCGTCCCGCTTGGTAGGTGGAAATCAACACTGAGAGGTCAAGCTGGTTGAGTAATTCCGGCAGATTGAGGCTGTACTCATAATTTACCGGCACTGCTTGGCGCTGAGATGGACTCGCTGCCGGCGCTTGGGTATCTGAAAACTGGTTAGTCTTGGGCGGCAAGCTGTCCATAGAGTTTTTTTGCATAGATTAACATCGATTGTGATAATTGATTATTGTCTATGGTTTATTCTGGTTTCAGTTGGTATTAATGGGGTCTATTATAAACAAATTAATCAATATTATTTATAAACTTTTCTTAACTTTTTTTGTATCAAATTTACTTGAACGGGAGCATTAAATATTTATGATTGAGTTTGTGTAAAACACTTTTGCAATTATGGAATTGACCAGATCTAGCCAAGAATTTAGCTTAAGCTTATTCTTTTGGATATAAACTTGATTCTAGAAAAACTATTGGTAATCAGAAAATGCTGACTTCATCGCCTCCCAATCTCTCGCAACTTGCCCTTTTATTTCTCAAAATCGGCATTATCGGTTTTGGTGGTCCGGCTGCCCATATCGCTTTAATGGAGGAAGAAGTGGTTAAGCGTCGCGGTTGGATGACTAAGGAGCGATTTCTCGATTTGGTGGGGGCAACTAATCTGATTCCTGGTCCTAATTCCACGGAAATGGCTATTCATATCGGTTATATTTTTGGTGGTTTAGCGGGTTTAATAATCACGGGGGTTTGTTTTATCACTCCTGCGGTGTTAATTACGGGTTTTCTAGCTTGGATTTATACTACCTACGGGACTTTACCGGATGTGGCTCCGATTTTTGCGGGGATTAAACCGGTAGTAATTGCGGTGATTTTTCAGGCCCTCTGGCGCTTAGGCAAAAAGGCACTGAAAACCCGTCAATTACTCTTCATCGGATTGGGAGTTATCGGATTATTAATCTTAGGTTTAAATGAAATTATCGCTTTACTGTTAGGGGGAATTATCGGGATGTTTATCCTCAAAAAATTCGCTACTTTCCCCCTGATTGTGGCAGGAATAGGCGGTGCGACGGCGGTTGCTACTCCTAGCAATATCCCACCGACATTAACAGGATTAGGGCTATTTTTTCTCAAGGTGGGTAGTGTTTTATTTGGTAGTGGTTATGTGTTAGTTGCCTTTTTAGAAGGGGATTTAGTGCAGGGGAGAGGATGGTTAACCCAGCAACAATTATTAGATGCTATTGCTGTGGGTCAATTTACCCCCGGTCCGGTATTATCCACCGCCACTTTTATCGGTTATCAAATATTAGGAGTATCGGGGGCAATTGTGGCGACTCTAGCGATTTTCTTTCCTTCTTTTATCTTTGTTTTATTACTTAATCCTCTTATTCCTAAGCTGAGAGAATCGGTTTGGGCGGGTGCTTTTTTAGATGCAATTAATGCTAGTGCCGTGGCTTTAATGGTAGCGGTAATTTTTAATTTAGCTCTAGCTACTTGGTTACAACCCTACGGGAATTTACCTTTTAATTTATTGGCTATCATTCTATCTCTTATTTCTGCTATTCTTTTACTACGTTTTCAGGTTAATTCTACTTGGTTAATTCTTGCTGGTGCGCTTATTGGTTTACTATTGAAACAATTAGCTTAGGGGGAAATAAGTAAATGGTTCTAATTAAATATTAAGATATATTTTGCCTTTGATTCCCCCTTGATCCCCCCTTAATAAGGGTTGATCCCCCCTTGATCCCCCCTTAATAAGGGGGGCGGTGATTCGTTAAACTTTTGCCATTGATGTAGTTGGTTCTCTGAGCTTTTCTACCCAGTTATAAATCTGATCGCGATTTAGTCGATAGCTGAGGGGATGAGCGATTAATCGAGCGCTACTAGCAAATAATTCGGCAATTTCTACTAAACCATTTTCCCGTAAAGTTCGACCGGTGGAAACTAGGTCAACTATCGCTTCTGACATCCCCGTAATCGGGCCTAATTCTACGGAACCATAGAGAGGTATAATCTCGACGGGAATATCTAAACGACGAAAATAGTCCTTAGCACAATTGACAAATTTTGAGGCAACTTTACCGTGATGGGGAATATCTAAGGGACTTTGATAGGGACTATCAGCAGGGACAGCTACCGACATCCGACAGTAACCAAATTTTAGGTCAATTAAATTAGCCACATCGGGAGATTTTTCCAATAAAACATCATAACCGGCGATGCCTAATTGTGCCTGACCGTATTCTACATAAACTGGTACATCTGTTGCTCTGACTAATAACGCTTTCGCTTGGTTAGTGGGTTCAGTAATCTGTAATTGGCGATTTTTTGAGTCAAGAAAGGCACTAAAATCTAAGCCAATTTTCTGAAATATTTGGATACTTTCGTTTAGTAAAGCACCCTTCGGTAAGGCAATTGTTAGCATAGAGGGAATTATGAATTGGGAAGTGGGGAGGTGGGGGGAAGTGGAAATTATGAATTATGAATTATGAATTATGAATTATGAAGTGGGGAGTGGGGAATGGGGAGAAGGGAGCAGGGAAAACAAATAAAAATAGTCTCCTGACTCCTATCTCCTATCTCCTGACTCCTGACTCCTGAATTCTGACTCCTGACTCCTGACTCCTAACAGCTAAAATCATAACTGATAACCGAGATGGCAGTAAGTTCTCTAATGACCACATCAGCTAATTGTAAATCTGGATGGGTTTCCGGTTGCCAACTAATTGCGATCGCAGCTGCTGATTTTGCCTGTTTAGCCATTTCCCAATCGGCCCTAGTGTCCCCCACCATCAGGGTTTTGTCCACTGCGGTCCCCAAAGCTTGACAGGTTTCTTGCAATAATAAGGGATCGGGTTTACTTAAACCTCGATCGCAGCCCCGGGCAATTTTAATATAATTTAATAGGCCATTTTCCTTGACAAATTGCTCCACTCGTGCTGTGGTATCGGAGGAAAGAATCGCCAATTGTAAACCGGCCGCGTGCAGATAACGAATTACTTCTAAACATTGGGGATAGAGGGGATTGAAGCGGGGGGGAACCTTTTCATCGGCCGCTTGAAAGGCTACTTTTGCGATCGCCATAGCCGTTAACCAATCCCGGCCGGTGGAAGCAATACAACCGGCAGCGACGATATGATTATCTCTGCGGCTGCCCACTGCCATTAAACCAGCAGGATTGAGACTATTTGCCCCAATACCGAAAGTTTTAGTTAATAAAGACTCTAAACCAGGGATTTGCGATTCAATGGCTTGTATCCGGGCTATAGCTCGATCGTACCAGAAAGCTCGCGAATCCTCTAGCGTACCGTCCTTATCAAAAACAATCCCTTGAATATCTCTAAATTCTCGATTACCACAGCGAATTATCGGCAAATAAACCCCCTTATTTTTATCTATATTGTCAGTCATCATTTTAGCTCTCAGGAGACAGGATTAAGGAGACAGGATTCAGGAGACAGGAGATTATTTCTATTTATTCTCCCCACACCCC
>NZ_CAIP01000066.1 GCF_000297435.1 Microcystis sp. T1-4
GTCGTTAGCATTAGTCCCAGTAATTTGAAACCTTTCTATATTAGAGAAGGAAACGTAGTCAGAATTACCACTGCTATTAGTATAGGCACTAAAAGAACCACTCCAATCCCCACTACTTAGATAGATACTGCTACTTATCCCTGCTGGATAGGTGGTTGTCCCCGCGTAGGTGTTACTGGAGTAGTTGACAATTAATAGGTCATTTCCATCCCCACCATTGACGTTATCTTGTCCTCGTCCCCCGTTAATCGTATCGTCTCCCTCTCCGGTAGCAATGGTTTCATTAAAACTCCCCGTAAAGCTAATACTATCATTACCGGTTCCAGTAGTCAGGTTATTGAACCGTTCAACATTTTTGACCACATTGCCATTACTTTCAGTGAAGGTTCCCCCACTGTTATCAATGGTTAAATTGGTGGTAAAACTGCTAAGGTCTAAAGTGCCGATGGTGTCTGTACC
>NZ_CAIP01000065.1 GCF_000297435.1 Microcystis sp. T1-4
AACTGTTAATAATGATTGCCAACTTTGCGATGATGGACAGCAGTTAAGACATCTAAACGAGCAACTCGTCCGCTATTAACGGTACAATAAACTACCCAATGATCACCGCAATCTAAACGACTGGCGACTTGACATTCTATGTAAGCCAAGGCATCGGCTAAAATTGGTGATCCGTTATTAGCAGTATAGGTTTTAATGCCTTCAAAACGATTGGCACCGGGAGAGAAACGCTTGAGGAAATGTTTCATTAATTTCTGATAATTATCCTCAGCCAAAACATTTAAAACAAAGGTATCGCTAGGCTGTAAAAAGGATACCATTGCCCGATCTTTGGCCACTGCAATCGCCACACCTAAAGGATTTAAACTTGCTTGTGTCACCCAAGAGGCAATCATGGCACTAGATAAATCGGCTTTTTGGGAAGTAATTAGGTATAATCCGGTGCTAATACGACCTAGAGCCTTTTCTAAGTCGTTGTTAATCGACTTAATTTGTTTAATCGTTTTTTCTCGGCTTAACCATTGGCCGAGGTCGGTTCCTGCTTCATCGGCAATCAAATCGAGGGATTGATTGGAATTGTCTTTAACTAAAAGAGGAGGAAAAGCTTCGATCGCCCCGATTTCCTGTAATTTATTTCTTAAGGGAAAAATTGGTTCATCTTCCCCACCTCCTGACTCAAATAATCCCACTGCTTGTTTGCCATTAATTGAAGCAATAATCGTGCTTAAAATCGTCTGGTTAATCGGGGAAGATTGGGGAGGCATTCCGATGATAACTCCCTTAGATTGATTGATCAATTCTCTGACTTCGTGGGGATCAGCATTATTCATATCGACTAATTCTGTCACCACATCATTTTTATTCAAACCCTGACTAATCATAGTAGCTAAATGTTCACTTTGTCCGTAATCTTGGGTAAAAAATACAGCTACTAAAGTATCAGCAGAAGTTTGTTCTTGACTCCAAGTTTGATAGCGTCCCACCCAATCAGAAATATGGTGTTTTAATAGGGGGCCGTGACCAGTGGCAATGAGATTAATTTCAAATTTCTCGATTCTTTTAATTGCCCCTAAAACCGAACGAGCATTCGGTCGCATCAGACAGTCATAATAGGTGTGAAAATCGGCTTCTAGCAGCTCTTTTTCTTGATCGTAGGTTTGATCATCACAAAAGTGCATTCCGAAGGCATCACAGGTAAAAAGGGTGGCAGTTTTAGCATCAAAAGTGAAGATAGTATCAGGCCAATGAAGATTAGGGGCCGCAACAAATTCTAAAACATGGCCATTACCTAAATCTAAAGTATCACCACTTTTAACTATTAACTGTTTAAAGGGTCTGTGTACCATGTTTTCGAGGAATTGCATAGCAACTTTTGCCCCCACCACGGTAACTTCTGGGACTAATTCTAAAACTTCTTTGACTAAACCACTGTGGTCGGGTTCGGTGTGACTGATAATTAAATAATCAAGATGATTGATGTGGATTAGTTTAGTTAATTCCTCCAGATAAAGGCGATCGAATTTGCGGTGAGATGTATCAATGAGAGCGGTTTTTTCCCCTTGAATAACAAAAGAGTTATAAGTGGTACCGTTTTCTAAACCAAATTCGATATCAAAACGATCGCGGTCCCAATCCAAACAGCGCAAGGTAAAAGTATTTTCGGCAATTTCTTGGATTTGTGTGGTTAAACGGCTGGTTTTAGCAGGTTTTGGGGTGATTAAAGCAACCATAATTTCTATCTCCCACAGGATTTGATTCGGAACTGCATTTGCTTAATTCCTATGGTGACTTGCTTTCAGGGATTTGTAAAATACCAATTACTCAAGTCAATGATTAGCTAGATTTATATAACCTTTTCTCTATGGTTGCGGATATTAATTTGAGTGCCGGCCCTGCCGAATCAAGCTCTGAATACTGATTGTGCATTGTATCCACCGGTTGGCTTAGTCCTCGGTTTCACTTACTGCACCTTTGCCTATTTGTCAAGCTTTTTACACAATTCTTAATATTTCCCTCGTTTTTGCTCTCTCGCTCTCTTGGGGTGTTTTGTTTTCGATGTCAGTCTATGAGTGAACCTGTAACCCTTAACACAAGTCCAGAAAACGGGTTTCTTCAAGAAACCCGTTTTCTCTGTGTGGCTAGGTCAATTTATCAGTGTGAAATCAGCCGCTATCAGGGTAGGAACAGTCAACAAATTGGCAAATTCAGAGCCACTTCCTAAGCCAGCAGCACTACCATTTTGATTGTAGTAAATACTGCCACTACTGGTACTGTAAACGATAAAGGCGCTGCTAATAGCGACTAAATCATCATCATCGACGCTGGCAAATTCTGCTGGTTGACTGAAGCCATTGCCAATGACACTTTGTAAGGCGGTAAATATGGCTTTACTTAATACTATTTTATCACTACTTGGAGTGAAATCGCTGATGGCATCGATTCCTAAATTACTACTGTTGAAGATAAAGTTATCGCTACCATTACCACCAGTGAGTAAATCATCGCCAGAACCACCAATTAAACTATCGTTTCCGTCTTGACCGGTTAATTGATCGTTGCCACCACCACCAGTTAGAGTATTATTAAGGCTATTCCCAGTTAGTCGGTCATTACCGCTATCGCTAATAATATTTTCGATGGTGTTATTGGCCGAAAAAGTCAATTTTAGATTATTGGTGACGACGGTTTGGACAGTAGTAATCCCTAAGTTAACTCTTACTGCGGTATTTGTCCCAGTAAAGTCGAGGGTATCGATACCACCGGTGGTAGTTTCTTGGATGGTATCGCTTCCTAATGGGGTTGAAGCATTGAAACAGTAAATATCGTTACCATTAGCACCAGCGAGGATATTGTTACCGCTATTTCCAGTGATTTTATTGTCACCAGCGTTACCCGTACCGTTAATATTATTAGTGCCAATTAGTCTGAGGTTTTCGACATTATTGGGTAGGGTGCGAGTGAGACTGCTTTGCCAAGTATCAGTAATGATAACTTCTCCTATTCCTCCTTCGGGATTAATGGTAGCATTAACCGCATTTGACAGGGTTACTGTAAAGGCTTCATCGGCTTCGTTGAGGTTATCATTGAGGATGGGAATGCTAATAGTAGCGGTGGCAGTATTCGCCGCAATGGTGAGGGTTCCTGTCTGGCTAGTGTAATCTACATTAGCGGTAGCATCAATGGGTGCAGTGGTATAGTTGACGCTAATTGGTTGAGAATTGGGGTTATCAACTGTGACGGTGAGGATGGCATTACTATTTTGACCTTCCACCACGGTGATGTCGTTGATGGAGAGTTGCGAGGTGAAAGTGCTATCGTCATTGGTAATCGTCCCCGTGGCTGCGGTGGTAGTCCCTACTGTATAACCTGTCCCAGAAGCAAGAGTTAAAGC
>NZ_CAIP01000064.1 GCF_000297435.1 Microcystis sp. T1-4
ATGGTTCTTCGTTACTTCGTATGGTTCGATCAGGGGGCAGAAATCGGCTAAATCCTTATCTGGCAAGGGACTTAATTGATTAGCTCGTTCTAGATTGAAAACAATTGGCAAAAATCGCAGCCATGTCTTTCTATATAAGGGTTTCACCCCTTATAACTCCCGTCCATTGCATAACACAAACCGAAGAACCGAGTTTATCAATTAATTGTTTGGTTTCGTCAGAGACGGTTTTATTAGTGGGATTGATCACAAACTGACGACCACACTCTTTACATTGACGTTTGGGTTTTCCATTATGAATAGAACCATTCTTAATCCTATGGTGAGAACCACAATTAGGGTTTGCTGAATAAGTACGGGCGAAGCATTCGGATAGAAAATCTACCTTTTCACCGATAGGTTATTGTCCGAATGCTTCGCCCCTACAGGACGCGGGCCGATGAAGACGCAAGGTTTTGAAGCACGATTCTCTCAAAATCTTGCACCTGTGGGAGCGAGAAAAGCCACAAAACCCTTACCTTGCCTACATTTGACCTTTATTCAGCAAGCCCTAACTGCTGAAAAGCCTTAGTGTTGAGATTATCCAGTCTTGGCATTTCTGCATTTATTGTCCGAGTAGGCTTCTTAGTCTCAAAAATGACCCCCACTGGACTTTTAACATCCTGGTTATTATGAATCACCAGATCAATGCGCTCTTTTGTATTGATAAAATAGCGATCGGTATAATAGGTATTTTTTTTAAAATCTATCAGCAAATTTTTATTAAACTCTTCGGACTTTTTGCTGTCACATTGCTCCAACAAGCGCGTCAAATTAGCTTGAAAAACCTGAATTGTTTCAGCCTCAGGCTTGATTTTCAAGTACACCCGATTTAAGGCTTGTTTGAGTTCTCGCTTATTGACAATCATAAAAGTTTACCTCTAGGGAAACTACCGATTAATTTTAATTATAGCATTGCCAAATGATCGGTTAAAATAGAAGGATAAAAGTTGCAATCGAGGTCAATCTGTAGAAGCCAAGAATTTCTAACAGCAATGGGGAAAAAATCCCCCGTCACAGCCTAGCTTGACGGGGGGAGTATGTCACTGTTGTAATGCTTTTAAGAAGCGTCCCATAGTGGCAAATAAACCGGACTTTTTGGCTTTATTAACAGGATTAGAACTATCATTAGGATTATTACTAGAAGCTTTCAGAATCAGATTTTCTAAAGCTTCGCCCATGGGTTTAGTGGATTGTTCGGAAATTAACTCGTAACCGTCTTCTTTTTCCAGCCAAACTTGCCACAAGGAAGGATAGGAACGATACACGATCGCTGATTCCAAGGGACGAAAATAATAACAACTTTCTAGGGTACTTAAAAATCTTTCTCGCAATTGTCGGGCTGCGTAACCGATACCCACCACCGATACATCTTCCAATTGGGGAATTAGAAGAACTACGGGGCGATCTTCGGCCAAGTTACAGAGTTTTTCTACGGAATTAATCTCCACCGAGGAGGGACAAACAACTAAAAAAGCTTCATCTTCGGGCTTAATTTTGTTTTCGATGGGAATAAAACGACTACCTAAATCTCCCAGTTGAAAAACTGTTTCTCCCCAATCCCGTCGAGCTAACATGGCGGCCCCGGTATCGGGAAAAATTACCCTTAAACCAGAACCATAACTGTCAAAAATAGAGGTAAAATCAAGGGCTAAAGCTTGCGCTTGCAGGGCAATTTCTGGGATAACTAATTCCACTTGTACGCATCTAGCTCCCGATTCTAGAGCCAGTTGGGTGGCGGCTTTCGCTTGCAGGATCGTTTCTTCTAGGGAATTGGGTAGGGTCATTTCAGTTATCAGTGAGCAGTGAGCAGTTATCAGTGAGCAGTGAGCAGTTATCAGTGACTACCTCTGCGTCGGTGGCTTAAAATCAGAAAGATTTTAATTTTTATAAAAGGCAGGGTTGATTCATGAATGAACCCTACGTCCTGTAGGGGCGAAGCATTCGGGCAATAACCTATCGGTGAAACCGTAGATTTTCTATCCGAATGCTTCGCCCGTACTTTTTGCCGCAAACCCTACTTAAGTTTATATGAAGTGTGAGGAGATTTGGCATCATCCCCAGCATTAAGATAAATCCTATAAGATATTTTTAGTTTTTAAGAAGAAAGTCGGTAATCGGGGAAAAGGTGAGGAGAGAAAGCTTAGGAAAGCTGATAGGGGCCGTGACGTTGGGCATAATAATCGAGAATTGCCGCAACCAGAGTGCGATCGCTTTCCTGAAAAGTCTCAGTATAGTTAATTTCGAGACTACCGATCTGACTTTGATGATAATCGAATTGTTGGAACTGCTGGGCAGTTAGATGGGTTTCCACACCCTGAACCTGTTGTAAATGGCTGGCTAACTCCCGATAGATAGCCAAGGGCATTTGGGGATAAATAATGGTTTGTTTTTGTTGAATAGCAATCGATCGCACGGGTTTTATTCTCCTGATTCGGAAACATTATAGCTGATCGAGGCTTGCGGTGCGGTGGCTGGTTCGGGGACACCATCCCCTAAACGACGGGTAATAGTTTGACCGTATTGTTCTAAGACAATATAGGGATTGTCGGGATTAGTATTGATCGCTTTAACTAAAATTAAACCATTAGAGAGGCTAGAACCGGGGATAACTCGACGTTCCGTAGCTTCTCCGGGGGCTTTCACGATCGCCATGGCAGTGGTAGGTAACTGGACGATGCCCGATACTTGTACTGCTTCCGCTTCTGTCGGTTGCGGTGGTGGTGGCGGCCCTTTAACTATCGGTGGTTCGGGGTTGGGAGGATTGCCCCTGGGTGCGGCTGCGGGGGTGGAACGATTGCCCGTGGCTGCGGCTGCGGGGGTGGAACGATTGCCCATTGCTGCGGGTGCGGTGGCCGCCGGAGTCCCAGCTGGGGGTTTTTCCGCCACTGTAATTGTAATATTTGGTTGTAGGGGAAAGGGGGCAAAGGGATCGCTGCGACCGCGATTAATTTCTGCCCGTTTTTGGTCGGGATCGGTAGCGGGAATCAATCCCGCTGCTACCCTTGGGGGGGTTGGTTTGGTGGCTGGTTTCATGGCACCCCTAAAGGTGGCAGGTGGGGCAGCTGGGGGACTAGGAGGGGGGGTGGGGGTTTCTTGGCTGGGTGGTGGGGATTGATTAGCTTGGTTGGAAGCTGGACATCCCACCAACAATAAGGCAACACTCCCCACCGATAGGAGTAGCGGCAATTTTTTCATGGGGAAACAAAGACAAAATGGCCCGGTCGGGCAACCTTGGATACTAACATAACATTTGTTCCCCAGAAATCTAGGCCGATGATAGGGGGAAAGTCAGGAACTTGACCCCCCCAGTCCAGTTTTAATACTGACTACCGGATTTGCGATGACCGATGGCGGTGACACCGTTACCATCCAAAACTTGACCCCGCTCGACGGTGGCATAGACTAACCAGCGATCGCCACAGAGTTGTCGCTCTTTGACCGTACACTCTAGATAGGCGAGACTTTCGCTTAAAATCAGACAGCCATTTTCCCCGACTTGGGTTTCTAATCCCATAAAGACATCGCCGCCGGATTTGATGCAATTGGAAAAATGGCGGCGTAAATTGCGCCCTTCCTTAAGAATATTCAAGGTAAAAGTGGTTCCGGAGTTAATTAGGCGATCGGCGGCTTGTTCGTCAGCAACGGCGATAATTAGCCCCGGGGGGTTAAAACTGGCTTGGGATACCCAAGAGGTCAAGAAACCAGCATGAGCCTCGCCCTGACGACTGGTGAGAACACAGAGGGAACCGACGATCCGACCAACGGCCTGGGCAGTGCGATCAATCTGTGTTTCGGTCATTCCCTGTTGGGGAACCCGAAATTTTTTGGTTTTTTTCAAGGTGTGGGCGAAGGTTTCTCCGGCTAAATAACCTGCCTGTAAACTGCTTTCTGTGGGGTTAAAACGCACGCGCAAGGATTCAAAACCGAGGCGATAATTGGCATCTTTGAGTTTAGTTTCAATTAAATCTACCGCTTCCCCACTCCAACCATAGGAACCAAAAACCCCAGCTAATTTAGTTTTTGCTGCCGTGGAAAGAACGATTCCTAAAGCGGTTTGGATCTGGGTGGGAGCGTGACCGGCTAAGGTGGGAGAACCGATAATAAATCCGTCACAATTTTCGATCGCTTGACTAATTTCGGCGGGGGTGGCAAACTCACAATTTATTGATTCTACGGCCAGATCATTTTCTAGTAATCCTCGTTCGATCGAGCGGGCCAGGGTGGCAGTATTTCCGTAGGCAGAAGCATATAATAAAGCCACTTGTAGGGGTCGAGTTTTTTGTTCTTGACACCAATAACGATAATCGTGGGCAAGACGACTAAGACTATAACGAATTATCGGACCATGGGCAGGTGCATAATATTGGGCAGGAAATTCTTTAATTTTGTCGAGGGCCGTTTCTACTGGTTTTGATTGCACGGCATGGAGACAATCAAAATAATAACGACGATCTGCGTCTAATTCTTTCCAATTTTTATCCCAAAGCTCATCACTGCACAGATGCACACTAAAGAATTTATCGCTGTATAAAATTTGGGTTTTTTGATCAAAAGTGCAGATTCCATCAGACCAGCGTGGGGTAGGGACATTAATAAAACTGAGTTGATGACCCTGCCCTAAATCAAGGATTTCATCGGTTCGTATGCCCACAATTTGGGCATCAGGCAAGGCATTTTTCAGGGTATTGACGGCAGCTTTAGAACAGAGGATGGTGATTTGATGGGTTGCGGCTAATAATGCCTTTAAAGTGACGATACGGTTGGGATTAACGTGACTGAGAATTAGATAATCGAGACGATGTAAGGGGACATATTGACGAATTTCTTCTAAATAAATTTCGGTGAAGGATTCTCCGGGAGGATCGATTAATGCGGTTTTATCGCCCCGGATAAGATAGGAATTGGCGGTGGTTCCCCGTTGACGAGCATATTCTATTTCAAATTTTAATCTGTCCCAAGTACGCGAGCGAAAAACCCAAGTTTGATCGGCAATTTCTGCGGTTTGAACATCGCGGGAGCGATTATTGATAGCAGGATTGGGAATTAAGGTAGTAGTGGTCATAGTTGTTAATTTGGTTATTAGTTGTACTGATAACTGATAACTGAT
>NZ_CAIP01000063.1 GCF_000297435.1 Microcystis sp. T1-4
ATTTATTGGGAGTTTCCCTGATTTGTACCCAGTAACGGGGCGCTGTAAATTCTCTTAATCCCTTCTACAGCACAGCTTATGGCTTTTTGTCAACGGGGAAGTCCAGTAATAAAAATAATCTTCAGAATTCAGAGTTTAGAATTGAGAATACTGACGACATCGGCAATAATTAGACAAAAGGATTGATTTCAGGGATATCATTGATCGAGGGTAAGTCTATTGGGTCCGATCGCTCTTGTCTAAGATAATAGGGACAATGAAGCTGACAATCGGGACGATGGGGAAAATCAACTAAATCATTTTGGTATGCTGATAGATAGCGATCGAGAGCCTTCAATAAACGGCGTAAATCCCGCCCTGTCCGTTGGTGTAGTTTGCGATTATAGTTAAAAGTAATTTGTTCGGGGCTGCGGGGTAACTGCACAAACCAATAGGTCATCGATAAACTATCAAGAGGATAAGCAGAAGTTTCTGCCAACACATACAGATAAAGTCTCGTCTGCCAATTTTTGGCTAGTTTGTCGGCATCGATCGGCTTTAAGTAGGTTTTCCAGTCAAAAATTACCGCTCGATCACTCTCTAATAAAATTAAATCATAGATAACCGTTAATAAATAATTACCCACAGTTAAACTGCGACAATGTTCCGCTTCTCGATTGTCTTCTCCCGGATTTTGGGCAATGGCCGGGGCAGCCTTTAATAGGGCTGTTAAACAATGTTCTAACTGTTCATTTTCCCCTAATAAAGACGCAATCGGCAGCCCTAATTCCCGCTGCTGTAATAATAGGTGAAACTGACTGCCCCATTCTTGCCCCTGTAATTGTCCGGGGTCAGCCGGTGTGTTAAGTTGCTCTAGATAGACTTTTTGAAATCTGGGTGGACAAGTTTCCAATAGGTTTAAATGACCTTGGGCAAAACGGTAGATCTTAGGCATAATAGGGTTATCGTGAATAAAACAGCAGTTAGCCGATGATTTTGATCTGACAGACGGTAAACCGTATTATATAGTTTTCCCGATCAATGTTAATTTCTGTTATGGAAGTCTTGAAAGATTGGGGATTGTTTGCACAAAATAGTCGCAGCCATCCTTTGCGGTGAATGTCATGAATTCTTCACTTTTGTCGATTCTTCCTGCTGTTGACGGTGTTTTGTTTAATTTTGCTGAATCTGATCTATTTTGGGAAAATTTGGCAGTGGCTTTTGGCAAAAGCAGTGGCAAAGTCGAGATTTTAGTCAACGTCCTGAGATTGAGGTATTTAGAGTGTAGGCTGCGTGTTTGCGGCTATCAATTCCGTCAAAAAAACAAAATTAACCATCTGCCCTAAAGCACCACCTCTATTATTAAATCGGTGCGTTACGCTATCGCGCTTCACAGCCTAGTGGACTGTTTCAGCTAAAATAGGGCAATAGCTCGAACAAGCAGAGGACATCAATCATGGGAAGAGGTCGGTGAGATAAAGTCAATCTAACAGGGGAACAAAGAGAAAACCTCGAACAAATCAGTCGTAATGGCTATGCACCGGCTAAAAAAATTCTCTGCGCTCGGATTTTGCTGATGTGTGACGAGGGAGAACAGGCGAAAAGAAAATGGACAGATGAAGAAATAGCCGAAGCTTTAGAGGTCAATAGAAACACAGTGGGACGTATTCGTCAAAGATTTCTTCAAAAAGGCGAAAAACCAGCATTAGAACGGAAATCGAGAAAAACTCCCCCCACTCCAGCAAAAGTTGATGGAGCCGCCGCTGCCCAAATCATTGCCCTGTGCTGTTCGGAGCCACCATCTGGCCGAGCCGAGTGGACAATCCGACTATTAACCTCGGAACTCAAACAAAGACAAATTATCACCGAGATTTCCAGTCCAACGGTGTGGCGTACTCTAAAAAAAACCAATTACGCCCTTGGAAAACCCAAAGATACTGTATTCCGGAACAGGATTTAGCCCGATTTGTTGCCCAGATGGAAGTTGTCCTTGACCTGTATGGCACTCAGCCATCGGAAGAAGAACCGTTAATCGCGATGGATGAGGCATCAAAGCAACTACTTGGAGAAGTTTACCCCCCGATACCCATGCAACCTGGACAAGATACAAAAGAAGACTATCACTATAGTCGTGAAGGGGTTCAAGCCTTGTTCATGTTTTTTGACCCCCATCGAGGATGGAGACGGGTGAGTAACCGAGATAGTCGAACCCGAATAGATTGGGCAGAAGAAATTCGTCAATTATT
>NZ_CAIP01000062.1 GCF_000297435.1 Microcystis sp. T1-4
GTAGTTCTGAATCTAGGGCTATTTTAGTCTGCTATCTTGATTATATCATCAATAATTGCTCAAATAGTCATCATTTTGACAAATGCTTCTTGATAACTGTTAACTTTTTTGTGGTCACTTGCCAATTTTTATGGCTCTTGAAAATTGATCTCTTTTAATCTAACTGCACCGTCGATAATTGAGATTTCCTGAGAGCCAATTTGCACGATCGCATCTAATCCCTTACCGATAATTTTAACTGCTGGGGGGCGACTTTTCTGCACGGTCATCACCAGAAAAAATTCCTCACTACCCGTGGCTAAAATGCGCTCACCTGTATTAGTTTTCTCAACTTTTAAAGTCACGGGAGTGATAAAAGTTCCCTGCATAGTTGCCCGATTTTGAGTGATAGTAAAACTATTTTTTCCGAGAGTTACATTTCCCTGGGTATTCATCACCCAAGTTTTATTAATAAATTCTGGTTGCTCGACTTCACCTAATAATTTATCCATCAAGACGAATAATCCGGGAGAACCAGAGGAGAGACTGTAATCGACAGCGAAAGAACGAACTAGAGCCACTTCTGCCGGTTTATTAGCTCCCTTAACCCTAATTTTATCAGTTTTTAACGTAATTATTCCCGAACCATCGGGACTAGATTGAAAAGATATCGGTTTTGCCTGGGACCAAGGCGGTGTTTTCGGGAAAGTAACCGTGTTTTCCGAGTTCCAGTCGCCTTCTGACCCCTCAAAACTTGCCCAATGTCCTCCTAATCCCCAAATTCTCACACTAGCGACATCGGGAAAAGACCATCCCCTCACAAAAGGTTGCTGTTTAAGATAGATACTAGCGACAAAATCCTCTTCATTTTGCCAGCGATTACGAAAAGCATAAAATCCCTTTTGTTGATCAACTAAAACCCTGGAAAGTTGGCGTTCGGGATTTTCTGGAGTAAGATTAGATGGATAAGCAGCGAGAAGAAAAGGGGCAATATGGGGATAATGGGGGTGAAAAAGTTGTTTTTCTTGACCTTGTAATCGCCATTTTATTGCTGGTAGCCATGATTTATCGGTAATTCCCAATCCGATAGTTAATAAAGACACTCCTACAAACATCTGATGTCTGCCATAAGCAGGAATCAATAATTGACCATTTTTAGGGACAATTCTGGTTAAATAATGGGGGATTAATTGGGCTGCCGAAGAACCAGTTACTAAGTCTAATCCGAGACTATTTCGATACCCTTGCAGAAAAGGAAAAACAGCGAGAACCATGGGTTCGGTGGTGTATAAATCTCCCTCCGTGCCAAATCCTCGATCGCCGATAGCTGTGGTAAAATAGCGTTCGATGTGACGTTTGGCCATTTCCACCTGTGCAGGGGGATAATAGAGAGGATCGGGCGGTAAATCTTCTTTGAGAATCGCTAAACTGGCTAATCCTGCCGCACCTCTGGCCCGCGCATTCCAGTTACTAACTGTGTCTCCATTCCAGTCATTTTTGGGTGAATCGCCTTTGAGAAGTTTTTTACTTTCACTGAATAACCAGCCAGTAATTTCCTGTTGGCGCTTTTCTCCCCAAAAATCATAACAAAGATCGTAGGCGAGAGCGACTCCGGCGACAATCGGAGATTGTTCTAAGATTCTCCTGCCCCGATTTTTACGGGTTTTTTCGAGAATTTCCCAGGCGGTTTCTGCTGATTTTCTATCTTGATTTAAAATTGCTAAAAAACAATGGCCTGTGGCATGATAACCCCCATTAGGAACATAACCATCGTAATAAATTTTTTCTTGTAAACTGTTGTTTAATTGGGCGATAATAGTCTGACCGATGGGAGTTTTCGCTTTTTCTCTGAGATTAGTTAATTCTGACTTGCGAAAGATTAAACGGGGATGTTCTCGCGCTTGTAGGGGGTGGTAATTAGGGACGGGATTAGGCCATAAAGGCGAAATTGTGCCATTAACTTGGCTATGTCGTCTTCTTCCCCCTAAAGTGCCTTGATAACTGCCGATAAGTTGGTCTTGGTAGGGGACAATTTCGATATTATAAATAGCTTCCCTGACTTCCGCTTGCCAAGGGTGACTTTGAATCATCATTTTCACCTGTAATCGCCAAGCATTGTCTAATTTAATCGTTTTTACTGTACCTTGGTGATCCACTTCTTGATTGAATTTCGGTGCGTATCCCCACACCGATGGCTGACAAACAGCGCGATCGCAGCTTAGATCTAGGGTAAGATCTTGATAAACGGGTTGATCTTGCCACAGTTTCCAAACGCCATGTTTCAGGGTTAAACGAAGGTTGCCGGTTAATAATTGCGGATCGATGGTTTCTTGACTAGGTGCGCTTGTACCACCTAGCAAAAGTAAGGGAATCGCCGCTAAAAAAGGAGATATTTTCATAGTAAACAAGCAAGGGGAAATATCAGGTATTCTAGGAAGAATAATTTCCAAATAAATTGGTAAAATTGGCTGATTTCGCTTTTATCTTCTAAATTCACTCCGCGACTACGCCACCAAAGAAGAACAAGTAGGAGCAGATGGGCGACAATGGCCAGAGGAGAATTAATTCCCCTTATCCCCAAGAGTCCGACGGCAATCATACCTGCATAACAAAGGGAAATTGTCAAGAGGGAAATTATTAAGATTTTTTGAGGACCAAGCAGCAGGGTAAAAGTGGTAATTTGGTAAATGCGATCGCCTTCTAGGTCGGGAACATCCTTAAAAATAGCGATCGCAACGGTGAAAACGAGAACAAAAGCTGTTAAAACCCAGATCGAGGGATAGATAGACTGATTTTGATTAATAACTGTGTTGTAGTGGCGAAAAAGACCTAAATTGACGATGACACCCCGGACGGTAAAAATACAGAAGGCGGACCAGAGGGGAAAGCGTTTCAAACGCACTGGAGGCAAGGAATAGGCAGTACCGATGATTAAACTAATCCCCACGGTGATTAACAGCCAAAAACCACCGATAAAAGCCAGTATAATCGCTAAAATACCGCTAAAACCCACGATTAACCCGCCTGTCAACCGAGAAAATTCGCCCTTGGCGAGGGGAAGATGAGGTTTATTGATTTTATCGATGTCGATGTCTTCCAACTGATTTAAACCGACGATATAGACATTACCTGCGAGACAAGCGACCCAAGTGAGCAATAAAACCGACCAATGGCTAAAAAAATCGCTAATATTGCCTAAAGCAATTAAATACAGACTTAAAACACTCAAAGAAGTGCCGATAATCGTATGGGGACGAGAAAATTTCCAGAGACTCCCTAACCGGTGGAGAAAGTTAGGCTGGGGATGGTTAACTGGAAGAAAAGGAGCTTGATTCATCGGACCTCTGGTAAAAATCAAAAATTGTCGTGGTGGCTGAGGATTCGGTCGTCGGTCGTCAGGAGGATTAGGAATGAACAATAATCGATTAAATGGTCTATTTAGCTATTTTATGCCACTTAATCCTGATTTTTGAGGGTTTAAAAACCTCAAAAATCAATTATGCCAGAGGTCGATTAAAAAAAATCAATCCTAGGGCAAGTAATCTGTTAAAATGATAATCCAGACTGAAAACCTGTGGAGAGGTGGCAGAGTGGTTGAATGCGGCAGACTCGAAATCTGCTTTAGGGTCACACCTAACGTGGGTTCAAATCCCACCCTCTCCGTGGAACTGATAATTTATAGCCTTGCCGTGGCTGGTTTTGGCCCGGTGACTAAATTTAGACAAGAAAAATCGACCCTAATTGTTAAGAGCAAAAGCTTTTCTAATCTCCCTTAACTTCTTCACTTTTTCATGGCTAGGGTCAAACCATCACCAATAGGAATAATACTGATATTGACCCGTTCATCCTGCTGAATTTTGGCATTAAGTGAACGGATAACTTTGGTGCGATTATCGGTGCTATCGGCCGCCGCTACCCGTCCCGACCAAAAAACATTATCGATAGCGATAATTCCGCCGCTTCTAACCAATTGTAACGCCCGTTCGTAGTAGGGATCATAATTACTTTTATCGGCATCGATAAAGACAAAATCAAAACTATTACTTTCTCCTGCGGCGATTAATTGATCTAAAGTATCCAGGGCCGGGGCAATTCTTAAATCGATTTTAGCGGCGACACCGGCCTGCTGCCAATAACGGCGGGCTATACTGGTATATTCTGCGCTCAGATCACAAGCGATGAGCTTGCCTTCTGGGGGTAAAGCTAAGGCCACCACTAAAGCACTATAACCGGTAAAAACCCCGATTTCTAGGGTTTTTTTCGCCCCGATCGCCTGTACCAAAAAAGCCATAAATTGACCTTGTTCGGGGGCAATCTGCATGACTGCCAGGGGTTGAGAGGCAGTTTCTTGACGTAATTGAGCTAGAATAGGAGACTCTCGCAGACAGATAGATTGATAGTAGGCATAAAATTGTTGATCGAGTCCAAGAGTTTGATTAGCCATAAAAAAATTGCTAGTGGATAGAGTTATCGAGTAAAATTTTCGGTAATCTGAAGCTAGAGAGAGCGTATTGGTTGACCAAAAAGGAAGACTTGGCAGGGAGCAAATCATGATCAAACCCGACTCAGACCATCTCTTTAACGAGGATCTCGAACAGCTGTTAGAGAGTTTAGAAGACAAAGACAGCGACGGTGACGAGGCTCTAGAGGAACTCAGCTTTTTATGGGAGCAGAGTTCCCCTCCAGCGTCCGGGGCCTCTCTTCGGCAAACCCTGTCTTCCTGGACCTGGGAACAGGAATTAGAAGAACTTTTTGGCGGTAGTATCAATGGGGAAGAAGCCCCCAGTAATGATCTTTATTCTACCCGCGGGGCTGCTCCCAAGTTAGAACCGGAAGATGGGGATGATCTAGCATCTCTGCTGCTGGAAAATGTGGCGGTTCAGGAATCAGAAGCAGTTATAACCATCGGCCACCCCAATTTTTACGACAGCCTCGAAGACTTAGAAGCTTTTCTGGAAAAACCGACTCTACCGGCCCAATCACCACTGCCAGACATCTTTGAATCTTTAGAAGTCCTCCTCTGGGAATCCACAGAAGGGGACCATCCACAAGGGTTAGAATCCCTGGAAATTGCCCCAGAAAGCCTCCTAGAGGATGAATTCAGGGATTTAGAAAAACTCCTCGCAGAAACTGATCAGGTGATGGCAGCAAATCCGGCCGCCAGTTTCGGTTCACCGGTCGGGTCAAATAACCTGCGTCCCCTTGTCAGTAAAGCTTTTGAACAGACGATGCGGGTGCCGATCAAACAGTTGGATAACCTCAGCAATCTGATCGGGGAACTGGTGGTTAAACGCAATCGCCTGGAAGAGGAACAGGATCGCCTGCGTCTCTTTTTAGATAATTTGCTCAACCAAGTCCAAAATCTCAGCGATGTGGGCAGTCGGATGCAGGATCTCTATGAAAGAACCCTCCTAGAAGGGGCTTTACTGGCCAGTCGCAATGCTGGCGATACCATCGGTTACGGTAGAGTTAAGGGAGAAAATCAGGGCAGTTCGGCTATGACAGGCCAACTAGATGCCCTAGAGATCGACCGCTTTACCGATTTCCATTTATTATCCCAAGAGATGATCGAATTGATCGTGCGAGTGCGAGAATCGGCCTCTGATATTCAATTTGTCGTCGATGAAACCGATCAGGTGACGCGCAGTCTGCGACAGGCCACCACCCAACTACAGGAAGGGATGACCAAATCGCGCATGGTTCCCTTTAGTCAAACCGCCGATCGCCTACCCCGGGCAATTCGCGATATTTCCCTGAAACTGGATAAACAAGCCAAATTAAAAGTGGAGGGGGGTGATGTGCTCATCGATAAGATGATCCTCGAACATCTCAATAGTCCCATGACCCATCTGGTCAACAATGCGATCACCCACGGCATTGAATCACCCCAAGAACGCATGGCCAAAGGGAAACCGGCCCTCGGTACCATCTCCGTCCGGGCATTCCTACAGGGCAATCAAACCGTGATCACCGTTAGTGATGATGGGGCCGGTATTGATGCTAATCTGGTTAAACTTAAGGCGATCGAAAAAGGCCTGATCAGCGATCCGGAAGCTCAAAACCTCAGTCCCCAAGAAGTCTATGAACTGCTCTTTCACCCCGGTTTTAGTACCAAAGATCAGGCCGATGATTTTGCCGGTCGTGGGGTGGGTTTAGATGTGGTGCGGACAAGTTTAATCGATGTGCGCGGGACTGTTACTATTGACTCGCTACTGGACAAAGGAACCACTTTTACCATCCGTTTACCCCTCACCCTGAGTATCTGTAAGGCCCTGTGTTGTGTTAGTAATCATGCGCGCATCGGTTTCTCCATGGACGGAGTGGAGGATATGAAGGATTTCCGGGCCAGGGAGATACAAATCGATCGGGAGGGACGTCGCTGCGTTTTCTGGCAAAATACTTTACTACCCTTCCAACCCTTAAGCGAATTGCTTTCCTACAATCGGCAACTAAGTCGCGGTAGTTTTTACACTGGCAAACAGGAGGAAGACTCTTTTTCGATCGTGATCCTGCGCGGTGGTAATAATCTCCTCGCGGTACAGGTGGATCAAGTGATCGGTGAACTGGAAATCGTCATCAAACAGATCGAAGGACCGATTCCGAAAACGGCTGGGATTGCTGGGGCGACGGTTTTGGGCGATGGTACGGTGATGCCGATCGGCGATGTGTTGGAGTTAATCGACATCGCCAGGGGTCGTCTGCGTACCGATAACGGTGGTCCTTGGCGCCAACCTCTCCCCCCCGTAGCGGTGAAAACTAGGCAAAAATCGGGGGCTATGGTTCTGATTGTCGATGATTCGATTACTGTCCGGGAATTGCTCTCTTTAAGCTTTAGTAAAGCTGGTTATCGTGTGGAACAGGCCCGGGATGGTCAAGAAGCTTGGGAAAAATTACGCGGCGGTTTGCCCTGTGATATCGTTTTCTGCGATATCGAGATGCCCCGCATGAATGGCCTAGAATTACTCTATAATTTGCAAAAAGACCCCCAATTAGCCTCGATTCCCTTCGCTTTATTGACTTCCCGAGGAGCGGAACGTCATCGTCAGGTGGCGGCGACATTAGGGGCTAGTGGTTATTTTACCAAGCCCTACACGGAAAGAGATTTACTCTCGGCAGCTGAAAGAATGATTGCGGGGGAAGTGTTACTAGCTAATAGTATTAAAGCGACTCCTAACCCGTCTTGATCCCCCGATACAACGATTATTGACAGTTTCTCTGCGATATCGAAATGCCTCGCCTGAATGGGTTAGAATTGCTCTCTCGTCTGCAAGAGGATGAACAACTTCAGGGAATACCGGTGGCGATGATTACCTCGTGCGGGGCGCAAAAAATGCAGCATCTCGCCGCCGCTCAAGGGGCAAAAGGTTATTTTGTCAAGCCCTATATTGAGGATGTTTTACTGTCGGCAGCCCAACGTTTAATCGCTGGTGAGGTGTTAATCCAAAAACAAAGTCCCGCGGATTAGCCCGGGTTAACTGGCTAATTTGAATTTGTTTTCTGAAAAATCATTAAATGTTGTTGGGGCAAAGTCTCGATAATTTCTTCCGGCACTAAACCGACAGCAGCCATTTCTTTTTCTACCTGTCTGCGGGTCATTTTATGAAGGGCTTTGATGGGAATCAGGGGATTTTCACGACGGTATTCTACTAATACCACCCTACCATCGGGTTTTAAGGATTTGAGCAGATTCTCCATCATCTCGCGGGGAGAGGAAAACTCGTGATAAGCATCGACCATTAAAGCTAAATCGATCGCATTTATAGGCAATTGGGGATCGGTTTCTGTGGCGAGAATTGTGGTGATATTCTTCACTTGATTTTCCTCGGCTAAAAAATCAATTGCCCCTAACATTTCCGGTTGCACATCAACGGCGAAAACTTGTTCTACTAAATTCGCCAGAGGAAAACTAAAATAACCTGTCCCTGCGCCGATATCTGCTACTAGATCTGTGGGTTTTAGATGTAGTGCAGTGATCAGATCATCGGGTTTTTCTGTGAAACGGCGACTAGGACGTTCTAACCATAACATTTCTTGGTGTCCCATGACTTTAGCGATTTCCCGTCCTAGATAAAATTTACCGATACCATCGCGACTATGAAGCGATCGAATCTGATAATATTGCTGCGGCGCTAAAACTGAAGCATCGTAGGTAAGATTTAATAATCCGAAACCACAAAAAACCACTATTAGAAACGAGACAATTAAGAAAAATTTTTGCTTAAACAGCATCGGGATTAAAAACGGTGGGCTAGAAAAAATAAATTCCCCGTCTGGGACAGGGAAAAAATCTATCTTGGTCAACAAAACAATTAGTCTAAAAATCCCATTAAAGTTTCGGGATCATCGATTTCATTGGAAGCAACGGGACGATTACCCATGACTGTATAAGTTTCGCTAATGTGCAGATGACTGAGAGCAATCGGACGATTGCCAGAAATCGCTAGAGTGCTGCTAACTTCCATACCACTAGAGCCGACAGGACGCAATCCACCGACGGAAGAATAGGTACTAACCACTTTCAGATGGCTAACTTCCACGGGACGGCCTCCGGGTAACATTTCATCTTCCGTGAAGTGAAGATGGCTAGTACCAACAGGACGATTTTCGGGTAAGCGATGTTCAGGTTGATAGAATTTTAAGGCTTTGGAAGCCGATTCAGCGTTGTTTTTCACCGAAAGGGCGACCACTTCTTTATCTTTGGCGGTTTTAGCCGTAGTAGCTTTACCGCGTGAGCTGCTGGTCTTTTCTTCTGTGGTTGCTGGGGTTTGAGTCCCGTTCGTTTCTAGATTTTCCACCGTCATAACCTGATACTCCTTTCCGTTAATAGCTTCGGGGAAACGATAAGATTTAAGTTTAGGGTATTCTCGAAGACTTTTAATCTTTTTTTAAAATCCTCTCTAATATTAAGATACATCTTTCTTTCCCAAAACCCTATAAGTGTTGGTAATTTGATTGATAATTTATTTTGCCTGTTCTCTACACCTAGCCGCTAATGTCCGCTTTTCAACTACAAGCACCCTTTCAACCCACCGGGGATCAACCGGCAGCGATCGAACAATTGGTAGATTTCCTGCAAAACCGGCAGCGTTTCCAAACCCTCTTGGGGGCAACTGGCACCGGCAAAACCTTCACCATTGCCGCTGTGATCGAGAAAATCGGCAGGCCTACCCTTGTCCTCGCCCATAATAAGACCCTGGCCGCCCAATTATGTAACGAATTGCGGCAATTTTTCCCTAATAACGCCGTGGAGTACTTTATCAGCTATTACGACTACTATCAACCGGAGGCTTATATTCCCGTCAGCGATACCTACATCGAAAAGAGTTCTTCGATTAATGATGAGATCGATATGCTGCGCCATTCGGCCACGCGATCGCTATTTGAACGCAGGGATGTGATCGTCGTCGCTTCCATTAGTTGTATTTATGGCTTGGGAATGCCGGCGGAATACCTAAAAGCGGCGATTTCCTTAACAGTTGGTCAAGAGTTCGACCAAAGGCAATTATTACGGGCCTTGGTGTCAGTGCAGTACAATCGCAATGATTTGGAGTTAACTCGCGGTCGTTTTCGTCTGAAGGGCGATATTTTGGAAATTGTCCCCGCTTACGAGGATCGGGTGATTAAAATTGATTTTTTTGGCGATGAGATTGAAAGTATTCGTTATCTCGATCCCCTGACGGGGGAAGTTTTGCAAAAATTAGAGCGAATTAGTATTTATCCGGCCCGTCACTTTGTTACCCCGGAGGAGCGTTTAGAGGTGGCCTGTCGGGATATTAAAACCGAGTTAGATAACCGTTTATTGGAGTTAGAAAAAGCGGGCAAATTACTGGAAGCGCAACGGTTGGATCAGCGGACTCGTTATGATTTAGAAATGTTGCAGGAAGTGGGTTATTGTAATGGCGTGGAAAATTATTCGCGGCATTTAGCGGGTAGATTAGCGGGGGAACCGCCGGAATGTTTGGTGGATTATTTTCCTCAAGATTGGTTATTAGTTGTGGATGAATCCCATGTCAGTGTGCCGCAAATTCGCGGGATGTATAATGGCGATCAATCACGAAAAAAAGTTTTGATCGATCACGGGTTTCGTTTACCGAGTGCGGCGGATAATCGTCCTTTGAAGTCGGAAGAATTCTGGCAGAAAGTTAATCAATGTATTTTTGTTTCGGCCACCCCGGGAGATTGGGAATTAGCACAGTCAGAAAATCGCATTGTTGAACAAATTATCCGACCGACGGGAGTTTTAGACCCAGAGATTTTTGTGCGACCAACCGAGGGACAAGTGGATGATTTATTAGGGGAAATTAAGGAGCGAGTGCGTTTAAATGAACGGGTTTTGATTACCACTTTAACTAAACGCATGGCGGAAGATTTAACCGAATACTTGCAAGAAAGGGGAATTAAAGTTAGATATCTACATTCGGAAATTCAATCAATTCAACGGATTGAAATTATCCAAGACCTGCGAGAAGGGGTCTTTGACGTGCTGATCGGGGTGAATTTGCTTCGCGAGGGGTTAGACCTGCCGGAAGTGTCTTTAGTGGCGATTTTAGACGCAGATAAGGAAGGATTTTTAAGGGCTACCCGCTCTTTAATTCAAACTATTGGCCGGGCTGCTCGTCATATTCGGGGTCAGGCAATTCTTTACGGAGATAATCTCACCGATAGTATGATTAATGCGATCGAAGAAACCAAGAGACGGCGCACTATTCAACAGGAACATAACCAAAAACATGGGATTATTCCGCAACCGATTGTTAAAAGGTCGAGTAATTCAATTTTGGCTTTTCTGGATATTTCCCGTCGCCTAAATTCCCAACAATTAGAGGAGGTTTGTGAGAATATAGAAGAAATTTCTTTAGAACAAATTCCCGAATTAATTCAACAACTAGAAGCGCAAATGAAAGAAGCGGCGAAAAATCTAGAATTCGAGTCAGCAGCTAAATATCGTGATCGGATTAAGCAATTACGAGATAAGTTATTAAATCATGTTAGTTGACAATCCCGTTGCCTAAAGGTGTGGGGATTCTTCTCTCTTTCTGGCGAAATAGTTCCCATACATGGGCAAAGTCTCAGTGGTTCTTACGACCGTAATCAAGGAATTAAAGCTTTGCATTTAGTGACGGCTTGGGCGGGGGGCTCTCCCAGCTTTGGTGGGTAAAATGTATTCTAAGATACATTTCTCAAGAGCGAGGGGGTGGAACGAACCACAAAGACACAAAGGACACAAAGATCGATCGATCCTATGTCAATTAAACTTATCACACAGACCCTAGAAGAGCCGGCGGGGGATCAGAAATTAGTTTTAGTGAGACTTAGACGTTTTCGTTCAGCAAAAAAGGCTCAAACTATTACGGGACAAGGGGTTAATATATCTGGGTTTCAGCGATTTGGCTTCTCGAAGTAAATCCCAAGCAGGGATTCGGGTTAAGGCTTTTCTCGATTTGTTTTTTGTCTAAGTCCCACTATGGCGGCAGCGAGGAGAAAATGCCTACTTGGTTAGGTGAGGATTATTGCTATCATTCTCAAGGGGGAAAAGACTTAACAGATTTGTATGAATAGGTGATTGCAGGGAGTCAATGAGAACAAGTTTGTTACAGTATGCTAAAACTAATAATTAGGGTTTGCGGCAAAAAGTTTGTTGGTGGGGTTAGGAGTCAGAAGTCAGGAGTCAGGAGTCAGGAGTCGGGAGTTTCAGGCTTTGTTGCCCTCTCTTTTTTGTACCAACTTATGTACTATTATAAGGATAAGGCAAGGTTTTTGAAGGTCCCAATCCGATTTTCGCAGCATGAACATCGGATTTTAACAGGTCAAAAGCCTTATTTTAAAAGGTTTTTACCATTATTCAGCAAACCCTACTTAATATCATCTTCGCAATCACTCGTGGACTGGAGACAACAACTAATTATTTTTACCCGTTATCCGGAATTGGGGAAAGTAAAAACCCGTATGATTCCAGCTTTGGCAGCCAAGGGAGCCGAAGAATTACACCGCAAACTGGCCGAATATACTCTCAGTAAATTAGCGGGTTTGAGGAATTTTCTCTCTCTGATCATTTACTACCATGGCGGCAGCGAGGAAAAAATGCGTACTTGGTTAGGTGTGCATTATTCCTATCATTCTCAACGGGGAAAAGACTTAGGAGAAAAGATGCAAAACGCTTTTGCCGATGGTTTTGCTCAAGGGATGACAGCGATCGCTATGATTGGCACAGATTGCCCAGAAATCGGGGAAAAAGAGATTTTAGCAGCCTTTGAGGCCCTAAAAACCCACGATATGGTTTTAGGGCCGGCGTTAGATGGAGGATACTACCTAATTGCTTTAAAACAGGTCTTTCCAGAGCTTTTTGACGGTATTCCCTGGGGGACGGGGGAAGTCTTGGCAAAAACCCAGACAATCGCCGCTAAACTAGCTTTAAAGACCGCTTATCTGCCTAAATTAGCCGATATTGATCGCCCGGAAGACCTGCCTATCTTAAAAAAGTACCTGCCAGAATTAAGGTTGAACGATGACGGGGGTTCCCATGCGGACTAAATCAAACAACACTTTCACATCCTGATTCCGCATCCGCACACAACCATGGGAAGCGGCGCGACCGAGGGAATTTTCCGCGGGGGTGCCGTGAAAACCGATGGAATTTTTGCCGTCACTCCAAAAACCGATCCATCTTTCCCCTAGGGGACTATTGGGACCGGGGGTGCTGACTTTTCCCGTCCAGGGACTTTTCCAGACGGGATTGCGAACTAATTCCCGCACTTCAAATTTACCTGTGGGGGTTTCCCAGCCTTTTTTGCCGACGGCGACGGTAAATTGGGCTAAAACTTTACTATCTTGATAAACGTAAACTTTTCTCTCTTTCAGTTTTAGGATCAGATGGGTAGCGAGAGTTTGATTGGCTGCGGTATTCGGGGTGACGGTGCTGATTTGGTTAGCTTGGGCCGGATATACGGGTAAACAAGTTAATCCTAATCCGATGATTAAGAGGGTCAAATTTCGTTTGAACGCCATTATTCCCACACTCCTCAATTGCGATAGCGATAATTTTTAAGGATAGCAAATAGGGAACTTTTTGGAAGCTCAAGCCGCTTACACTGTGCCAGTTTTAGCTTCGTACTGCCGACAACCTTCACAGGGACCTGGGGGATTAACCGCACAACGCAAGTGGGGGGAATAGGCATTAAAACGACAACTAAGATCACCTATAAATGCCGGTTTATTTTCTGTCCCTAGAGGGATTGACAAAAAACCACTGGCCCTCACCGTGCTGTATTCGTGACGATGGCGAATCCCTCTCAAACGGTTACTTAATCTCTGTTGGAATCGGTTAATTAACCAGAGACTAACCAGAGAGGGAAAGAGGGCGAGGATAAAAACAAAGGTTATCCTGATCACGATTTCAGTTTAGGCGATCGCCAGTGATGCTAACTTATTATTAAGGCCGGCCCTAAAAATTAGGCCATAACCAAGGAAGACTTCAGGGGTTCTTCCTTTTTGCTTTCATAAACTGCCCCAGTACCGGGGAATCCTCTGGTTAGTTCCCGGACTTTAATCTCACCTGCTTGCAGGGATTTGGTCAAAATTTCCATGGCAACCACGGGTTTACCGGCACCACAGAAGAATAAATCGGCGGCGAAATAGCCGTGTTCAGGCCAGGTGTGGATCGCGATATGAGATTCAGCTAAAGTCGCCGTCGCGGTAACTCCGTGGGGACTGAACTGGTGGACACACAAATCGATCAGCGTTGCTTCTCCTGCCGTAATTCCATCGAGGATAGCGCGACGAATGCGCTCGGGATCGTTGAGGAGGTCAGCAGGTACTTGCCAAGCATCGACAATCAAATGGGTTCCCAGTTTGGTCATTTTTTTTTCAATACTCCCTATCGAAAAACCTTCACAGAATTACCAGTGTAACACAATTTTTCTAACTTGTGCAAAAAAGATCCAGTTTTTCTCGGTTACTTTTTCTAAAAAACTGAGACAGTGTGGGGTGTGGGGTGTGGGGTGTTGGGAAAAGCGCAAGGGACTAATTTTATCTGGGAGGGGGGACAGGATTAGTGGGGACGGTGGGACTGGGAGAAGCGGCAGGAATGGGGGGATTTTCGGGTTTACGGACTTGGGGGACGGGTAACAGATAGAAAAGTAGGGCGCAAGCGACAAGACTGCCTAATCCTGCCAAAAAAGGCACTGTTCGACTGGCCACCGATTCATTCACCTTATGGTAGCGACGGGAAACTGGCTGTAATTTTAGGGTTAGGTCAGGTAAAGTGCGAGTATCGGCAAAAAATTGGTCAATCGCTTCTATTAAATCGAATAACTGCACGGTACTGATTTCTATCTTGACCGGACTTTCTGGGATGTTCAAGTCCGTTGATGGATACCAGACCAGACGATGGAGATTCTGGTCAATCTTTTCTAAGTACACATGATCTGGTTCCTGGACGGGGTCTTGGGGATGACGAACACCACTTAAAAATTCTTGGGCATACTGACTGACCGCTTGGACTAAATTTTCCAAGAAAACCCGACCACCTTGCAGGACTTTATTAGCCCCGATTAACCGACATTCTACGTTAGTCAAAATTGAGAGTAAAGGTCGGCTATCCCCGGGTTTAGCTGGGGCGAAATCATCGCCGAAACCATCGAGAATCAGGGTACAATTGGGCAGGCTATACTGTCTTCTCATCTTTACACGATCTCCCCATCAAATAAACTAATCCAAAGCCGCTGCATTCCCGTCGTACCAGTACAAAATAATAACCGATCGAGGAGGGATAAAGCCAGTTCATTTAAAGCATTTTCATCCGCTAGATAAACCGATACTTTGGCCCGACGGGGGTTCATGCGACTGCGAAAATTGGAGCGAAATCGTTCTAGGTATTCTGATAAAAGAAAATTATTATCCACGGGTAAACCCTTTGATTCCATCTGTTGCCGCGCTAACAGTAATTGTCGGATGGATATAGCCAGGGGTTTGGCCCGATAACTGGCAATGATAACTAAAGCTTTTGCTTGGTCAAGGGTGAGACGGTCGAGAGTGTAAGAAATTCGCCACGGATTGGTACAGCGCAGGCGCCAGAAAATAATCCGGTTTTTAACAATTTTATCGAGTCCTAGTTCTTTACAGAGGGCTAACAGGGCCTCCCCGGCGCCGACTTCTAAGGATTCCAACGCTAATAGCATTAAATCGATATGCTGTTGGATATGTAGGGCGCATTGCTGACTGGCAATCGGAAAATCTGGTAAAACGCTTAAAATAACTGGTTTTTCTGGGGCTGATGCTGTAGATTCGGGCGTTAGGCTAGTAGGGGTCATGATATAGGATAACTAGAACACAAGGGCGATCGAGTCAGGATATTGTAAATTGTATAGATAGCTGTCCCCCATTTTACGAGACACGGAAACCGAATGGATCTGAAATCACTGATTCGCGATATTCCCGACTTTCCCAAACCGGGTATTGTCTTCCGCGATATTACTACCCTACTCAATCATCCCCAAGGATTACGTTACACCATCGATACCCTAACGGCAAAGTGTCGCGATTACGGTTTATCCCCCGATTACATTGTCGGTATGGAATCGCGGGGTTTTCTCTTTGGTGTTCCTTTAGCATACCAATTAGAAGCGGGATTTATTCCTGTCCGGAAACCGGGTAAATTACCCGCCGCCGTCCATAGTATCGAGTATGATTTGGAATACGGAAGCGATAGCCTGGAAATTCATCAGGACGCGGTGGCGGCCCATCACAAAGTCTTAATTGTCGATGATTTAATCGCGACGGGAGGGACGGCGAAAGCGACGGCCGATTTATTAGAAAAAATTGGTTGTGAGGTGTTAGGATTTGCCTTTATCATCGAGTTAATCGACCTCGGTGGTCGGGAAAAATTACCCGATTTACCGATTATTACCCTCATCGATTATTAGGTTTTTTCTAAGTACCCAAGCAGAACTAATTACACATTTTGCTAACACTCTGGCAAGAGTGCCTATCTCAAAAATGGCAATTAATTCTGCACCACTATTTATCTCCTGTCTCCTGAATTGGAGTCCCCACTAGGAAATTAACTTGGCACGATTACTTATGACGGCGACTGATGATAATTATAAGGCTGCAAACGCTCGATCGAGTGCTAATGGGTTACAATCTCTCCTAACTAGCGAAACTTTTTTATATATTGTCAAGCGTGTTCTCCAGGGTTTATTAACTCTGTTGTTGGCCTCGGCTTTGAGTTTTGCTATTATCCAATTAACCCCCGGTGGTTTTCTAGCTTTGCTTGACCTTAATCCCAAGATTAGTCAGGAAACTAAAGAACAATATATTGCCCTTTTTGGTTTAAAAGACCCGCCGATTGTCCAGTATTTTAAGTGGTTGTGGCAAGTGATAACTCAGTTTAATTTTGGTCTGAGTTTTACCTATTTTCGTCCCGTGTCTTCCCTATTATTAGAGAGAATTCCAGCGACGTTGTTAATGTCTTTGACTTCCATCATTTTAACCTGGGCGATTGCGATTCCCTTGGGCATTGTCAGCGCCGTCAAACAAAACCAATTTATCGATAAATTTTTCCGAGTTATCAGTTATCTTGGTCAAGGTTTCCCCAGTTTTATCACTGCCCTTTTACTGCTAATTCTCGCCCAAAATGTCTCGCCGCTTTTACCAGTGGGTGATATGACCAGTATTAACTATTCGGAATATTCCCCTATCGGTAAAGTTTTGGATATTGGTTGGCACATGATTTTACCAACTATTGCCCTAACAGTTACCAGTTTTGCTGGATTACAAAGATTGATGCGGGGACAATTATTAGATGTTCTGCGACAGGATTATATTCAAACTGCGAGGGCGAAAGGTTTACCGGAAAATAAAGTTATCTATGTCCACGCTTTACGCAATGCTATTAATCCCCTGATAACTCTTTTGGGCTTTGAATTTTCTAGTTTGCTAAGTGGGGCATTTATCGCCGAATTTTTCTTTAACTGGCCCGGATTAGGTCGTTTAATTCTGCAAGCTGTGACGGCTAAAGATTTATATTTAGTTATGGGCAGTTTAATGATGGGGGCTACTATGTTGATTATCGGTAATCTCCTGGCTGATTTACTTCTCAAAGCTGTAGATCCTAGGATTAAATTGGAGGATTTAAAGTAGGGTGATAGGGAAATTTTATCAGTTATCAGTAATCAGTTATCAGTTATCAGTGGGGAGATGGGGAGACCACTGCGTGCGCGTTGCGGGGGGAGACCACTTCGTGCGCGTTGCGGGGGGAGATGGGGTAAATTTCAACTAAAACCCTAAAACACCAAAACCCAACCCCTAACCCCCAACCCCTTTTTTCCTTTTCACTTTTTACTCAAGTAGGGAGGCACAATTATTTGTAGGATGGGTTAGCGGTAGCGTAACCCATGCAGGCGTTGGGTTTCATGCTTCAACCCAACCTACGTTCATCTTATATTTAATTCCACCCACCCACTTAACCAACTATGTTAGCAACTACGCATTATTTACTCAGGTCAAAACAAGACGGACAATACCTAGTGGCGCGTCTGAGAAAAGGTGAAAGCGAAACTCCGGCTAGTTATCTGCTTCTGTTTAAAGAATCCTACGATGCTTTAAGTTATATCAATACCCATGCTCAGGATTTAGCCAATAATTTTTCTGTGGAAACTCTCTCAGGAACACAATTAAAGGGACTGATGCAGCGATGGGGATTTGCAGGAATTGGTTTAGTTAATGAACCCTTGGAACCACAGGTGCGGTTTTTAGCCTATGAAAAAGGATTTAATCTCTAAACTATGAAAACGCTGTTAATCACTGGAGTTAGTGGTTTTTTAGGTTGGCATATTTACCAAAAAACGCGCTCATCTTGGGCAAGTTTTGGTACATATTTTAATCACAATGTCAATAGTAATGACCCGAATTTAATTAAAGTTAACTTAACAGACTTAGCCGCAGTTAAAGAAATTTTTCAACGGATTAAACCCGACGCAGTAATTCATGGGGCTGCCCAATCAAAACCGAATCTCTGTCAAGAATTTCCCCAAGCATCCGAGGCAATTAATCTGACAGCTTCTCTAGAAATTGCCCGATTGTGTAGTCAATATCACATACCGCTAGTTTTTACCTCTACCGATTTAGTTTTTGATGGTAAAAATGCCCCCTATTCCGAACATGGTCCCGTTTCTCCCGTCAGTGTCTATGGTGAGCAAAAAGTAGCGGCGGAAAAGGGTATTTTAGCAATATATCCTCGGGCAGCCATTTGTCGAATGCCTTTGATGTTTGGTTCCCCTTCTCCCAGCGCTAATAGTTTTTTGCAACCCTTTTTAAAAACCCTGCAAGAGGGAAAAGAATTATCTCTATTTACCGATGAATATCGTACAGCTGTTGGGGTTAATAGTGCGGTGGATGGGTTACTTTTAGCCCTAGAAAAAGTGCAAGGGATTATTCATCTGGGAGGTAAAGAAAGAGTTTCTCGTTATCAATTTGGTTTACTAATGGCGGCAGTTTTTAATATTCCCAGAGAACAAATAAAACCCTGTTTACAGTCCGATGTTCCCATGAGTGCGCCCCGTCCCCAGGATGTTTCTCTTGATAGTTCTCTTGCTTTTTCTTTAGGTTATCAACCATTAAGTATTAAAACCGAATTAGAGGCAATTAGAGATGAAATTATCTGAACAAAAGCGGACTATATTAATTATCTTGCTCCTTTTTTTTACCGCTATTCTCATGGCCAATTATTTTGAGGTAGGAATGACAGGAGTGTTAGCTTTTTTCGTTGCCTATCTTTCTAAAGGATTGCGAAAAGTTAAGTAAAAAAATTAATTGTTTCAATCAACAATCTCGAATTCTATTGACTGCTCTTGGGCAAAATTATAGGTAAAATGATCGACAATATTAGTATCGCTCAATTCAAGATTATAAAAATTGATCGCCGGTTGATCAAAAAGTGGGCCAGCGTGCCAAGTTCCCACCTCTAATTTAATAAAACAGTCCCCGGGGATGCGAAAAACCTTTAATTTTTCCAAATCCGGTTGAGGATGAGGACTAGGGGGGGCCACTCCTAAAAACCACTCTTGTCCCCCCAAAGAACCAAGACATTGGGTACATTGACTATGGCGAGTAATTCGATTAAATTTACGTCCGCGAGTCTGTAAACGCATAATATAAAAGCGTGGCACACCGTTTTTTAAATGTAGTTGTGCATCGCTTTCATCAAACAGTTTCCCGTCATGGCTAGGGGTTATTAATTGACCGTAGGGACGGAAACTTTCGGCGGTAATTAGTTGCGCTGACAGGGGACGAACGGTAATCGAATTACTCATAAAAATTACTGCTGACTAACAGTTATAGCTGTACCATCTCGGAGAGAAAGAATATTATTAATAGCAATTCTTTCCCCGGCATTTACTCCAGAGATAACCTGATAAGCTTGCCCTTGAATCGTTCCGACTTGAATGGGTTTTTGTCTAACCACTAAACGCTCCTTGGCATTTTCTTGACCTTCTTTAGCCTTTTCTTTCTCGGCCACAAAAACAAAATTTTGCGCTCCGATGCTAGTCACTGCCGTGGTGGGAACTAATACCCCCGGTTTTTGATCCCAAATTAACCGCGTCCGCACATATTGGTTATTGCGAAGACTGCCATCATTAGTAAAGGCAAATTTGACTAAAACCGATTGGGTAGCTTGGGAAACGGTGGGGGAAATAAAAGTTACTTGACCGCGAACCCCCGGGCTGCCATCGGGATTAATAATTTCCACGGGCAAACCGACGCGCAGACGCGGTTGTAATTCCACGGGAATCTGCACATTTAGTTCCAAAGTTTTATTATTAGTCAACGAGGTTAATTCTTCACCCAGGGAGATAATATCGCCGACTTTTCTTTGATTAAAATCGCCGACAAAACCATCAATCGGGGCGGTAATGGTGTTAAAAACTAAATTCTGACGCGTCGCCCCTAATTGCCCCTCAGCGCTGGCTACTGCCGCTTGACGACTGTTCACTGTTGCCGCCGCCGCCGCCACCTGTTGCCGTGAGGCTAATTCGTTTTGAATGGCGATATTTAATGCTTCTTGGTTTGCCTGTAGGGTAGCCCTAGCCGCCGTCACCTGTTGACGGGCCGCATCACGATTTTTAGACCGGGCCTCTACTTCCGCCCTGGCGGCCTGAATGTCGCGGCGGCGATCATCTAAGTCCTGTTGGGGCTGTGCGCCTTGTTTAACCAGAAATTCGGCTCTTGTTAGGTTTTTTTCCGCTAAATCTAAATTAGCTCTCGCTCTCTGCAAATCGGCTTCGGCGGCGCTCAAGGTGGCGATCTGACTTTTAACATTAGCTTCCGCATTGGCCACATTTGCCCGATTCTGGGCAATTTGGGCTTTATTTGCCCTCGCTTGCGCTTGTCTTTGCCTTAAATCTGCTTCAGACCCGTTGAGGTTCGCTTTGGCCGAATTTACCTGGCCGATACTGGCGTTTACCTGTTGCTGTTGTTGTTCGGGATCCAATTCGGCGATTTTTTGTCCCTGAGTTACCTGATCGCCAGATTTAACGAAAATAGTCCGAATCCGACCGGTAATCTGAGGGGAGACGCTAACACGCTCTTGGGCGATCAAAGTACCCACAAATTCGCTACTTTGCACTAATTTGTCGGTGCCGAGGGTTTGCAGTTTGACGGGAACAGCCGCCGGTCCAGTGGCCTGGGGGGTTTGGGGGGCGCAACCAGCGACAATTAGGGAAACGGCGATCGACGAACCGATCGCTCTCGATACGTTAACGGATCGTTTAATCATTGTTAAATTTACGGGTTTTTAGCGGAAAAAGTGCTAGGAAATCGGAAAAGGAAGAGGAAGATGAGGAGAGAAGCTTTTCCTTAAATTTTACTCTACAGAATTGATCGCCGTGATTATTAAACCTCTGGCATAATTAATTTTTGAGGGTTCAAAAACGGCAAAAATAAGGATTAAATTGCCTAAAATCCTTAAATAGACTATTTAATTGATTATTGTTCATTCTTAATTCTCCTGGCTACTGACTACTGACTACTGACTCCTAACCCTAACAACAATTGTTGATTTTTACCAGAGGTCTATTGTTTGCTTTGCCCTAAGCTAACAATATTACAGGTGACTAATCTTTGGGCGAGGGTGGAGTATTCTAGGCGACCACCGGCGATCTGATATTCGTCCCGGGGCGCCGGTAGATGACCAACGGGAGCATTGAGGGTATAGTTAAGATTTTCTTTAAAGATAATCCAATCACCACCTTTACGCCAACCGATGCGATCGCCAAAAGTTTGAAAATTTTCGATCGCCACTAAGCGCCCCGGTCGATTACCCGTCTCGATAAAAATGCGAAATTGGGTACTGAAACTAAAACGACCCCCGGAAGCTTCTTTCCAGAGTTGATCCATCTTTTGCAGATCCCAACAGGCCAATTTTTGCAGGTCTTCCATGGTAAACCAGCCCTGTAATTCCCGTCCAGTTGCTTTCAGCATTAAATTACGGGTTTCATCGTTAGCTTGTCGCCAATTTTGTTGAGCGAGGAAATTTTTCAGCCGAGTGTAATTAATGCCCGTGGTCGGTGATACCATTTCCCCAGAGGTGGTAGTCTGGGCAACGATCGCCGGCAAGGGATTGAGAAATAAAGCGATCGCAAGAGTGATCTGACAGAAGGAAAAATTAATTCTCATAAACCCTATTTATTAACCTGATGCAAAGAAATCCTAGAATAGCATAGACGAAATTTGCCGTTTTTACCGCCTCCTTAACTCCTATGGCTTTCACTTGGACTCGACACCACATTTTGGGATTGCAAGACTGGCAACCGGAAGAATACCAAACCCTGCTACAAACGGCCTCTAGTTTTCGTGAAGTTCTTTCCCGACGCACCAAGAAAGTGCCGGCCCTACAGGGACAAGTGGTGACAAATCTTTTTTTTGAACCCTCCACCCGCACCCGTAGTAGTTTTGAACTAGCGGCGAAACGTCTCTCGGCCGATGTTCTTAATTTTGCCCCGGGTAGTTCCAGTTTGACTAAGGGGGAAACGATTCTCGATACCGCTTTAACCTATGTGGCCATGGGTACGGATATTTTTGTTATCCGACATCAACAGTCGGGAGTTCCCGATTTAATTGCCGCAGAAATGGATCGTTTGCAGTCGGGGGTCAGTATTCTTAATGCTGGGGACGGTCAACACGAACACCCCTCTCAGGGACTTTTAGACCTGTTTACGATCTGTTGTCTGTTAGATGAAGAAAATCCCCGTTTAGAATTGTTAGAGGGCAAAAAAATCGCTATTGTCGGGGATATACTCCATTCTCGTGTGGCGCGTTCCAATATCTGGAGTTTAACCACGGCAGGGGCGGAAGTACATTTGTCCGCACCCCCCACCCTACTGCCGAAATATTTTGGGGAACTGTGCGATCGCCTATTTCTCCACTGGGATTTAGAACCAGCTTTAGAAAAGGCCGATTTTGTCATGACCCTGCGACTGCAAAAAGAACGCATGACTGCCAATCTTTTGCCCAGTTTACGGGAATATCATCAAAGTTTTGGCATTACTCGTCCTCGTTTGCAATCCTGTCAACCGGGGGTGAAGGTGCTTCATCCGGGGCCTGTGAATCGGGGAGTGGAAATTAGTTCCGATTTAATGGACGATCCCGATTTTAGTCTGATTTCCCAACAAGTTACCAGTGGTGTCGCTGTCAGAATGGCTTTGTTATACCTCATTGGTAATCTTCGCGGCGACCGGTAAAAGCTTCTCAGGGATTTGCTCTTTTAGTCTGGTTTCATTGAAACAATCCTAAAGTTTCTATCAAGGTAAATATCATACTTTCTTCCTCCCTCACACACAGCATCTTCTGCTTCAAATTGGTTAGTCTCAACATCAAATTTCATCGCTTTAGGATTCCTACAACCCTGTTTTAGCAAAGCATCGGTCAACCGCGATTTTTCTTCCGGGGTCAAAGCTCGATAATCACTACTATTAGCTTGACCTGCATAGATTGACATTCCTATAATGCTAAGAGATAGTAAGCTTATGATCGATTTGGTCTTCATTTTTTCAACTTCCTGAATACAATAAAAACATCATTCCAAGGGTTTTAAACCCAAATTTTCGCTAATTAGTTCGGCACGATTACCAGTCAACTTTATTTTAGGAAAAGCATACCTATTTTGCAATAAGTATAAATACTCAAGCTATCCCTAGGGCTTTTCTAGGAACTGCGACCGATACCGGATTCCGTTCTTTTTAAACTATCCCTTTTTTGCCTCTTCCAGGTCATGATAATGCTGATAAGCGCCGATTTCGGGGTTAAAAGGGGCGATTTCTTCATTTACAGTTAATCCCAAACCTTCTAACATTGCTTGTAGGACAGAATCGGGGACCAGACGGAGATAATCGGGATTAATTTCTAAGGCTACATGACGATTACCGAGGTGATAGGCAGCTTTGAGGAGTAAATCGGTTGAAGGAGCGGTAATAGTGATAACTGGTTCTGGTTTAGCAATAATTTGAATAATTTCGCCGTTTTCCCCCCGCAGGAAATCGCGATCCTGTAGAATGGTACCCCGGGGTAAACGAAAACAGAGGGAAAAACCTTCGGGACTGTCGAGACGATAACGGCTGCGGGTGCGTTCTTCGGCCGTGAGTAGAAGGCTAAAAAGTACCGTTTCTGGGGGAGGTGGACTAGCGGTATGACGGGGGGGTAAGCGCTCGGTAAAAGTTAACATGGTAGTGGTCAATGGAAAAAAACATTCTTAATTGTAGCCCCGACTCCAGCTTGACCCGAAAAACTGAGGAACTTTTTCTATTTATTTTCCCGTTGCAGACGAATCATCTCATTTTGCACCCGTCGTCTCAAGTTATCATCACTACTAATCCGGTTAGTGATTGCGTTAAATTGAGCGGCAGTTAGACCGCTATCTTGGACAATCTTTTTTGAGTTATTACAATAATCTACGGCAATTCTTTGGGCATTAGCTGGAAGATTATTAAAGCTTTCCCGTTGGTTACAGGTAATTGCCGGGGGACTTTTCCCTAAAATTCGCGAAATTTCCTGATAAGCTTGTTTTCTTTGGATTTCGATCAACAAAACTGCGGTCGCATAACGTTTGATTTGGTCAGCCGTAAAATCTTGAGTATAAGCGGAGGACTGGAAACTAACCACCTCCGTCGTCCAAGAAAATTCGGGAATCAGACCGCCAAGAATGGCGATTACTGCCAAAAAAGTCACGATAAAAGAACGTCTTAAGCTTTGACCTAGATCGGCTAGGGGATAGCAGTAAATCACCATGCGAGTTTGTCGCTGAATAGATAATGATAGCAAACTTTCCAGTTAAATCCTGCTTTTTTGAATATTTTTAACGATCATAAGTTCCAATTCTAGCGAATATCTCCTGGGCCTGAACCTTAATTTTTGGTCAGAAATTGCTTTGGTAAACTTTTTTAACGTTTCTAGGGGCAAAATTAGTCAAAAATCTTTGAGAGAACCGATGAACGATTTTTGGGAAGTTAGGATGCCTATCGCTTTTAGAGAATATTTATCGGCAATTTAGCCAGCTAATCTCTTTTTATTAGCTTATATCGCTGTAAATCTCTCGCTTATTCCCTTTTGTCACTCGCCTTGGCGGGGAATCGGGAGGAAATCTAGATAAATTAAAGGTTTCAGCGATTCCGATCGAGACAATTCCCGCTTAGAATAATGCAGTGGAATATATAGCCAATGGGGATTTGAGGCATTATTTATTGCTCTCGATTCTGGCGAGTCCTCAACAGGAGAACCATAAACTACTGACAACCACCCTAAACTCAGAAAAACCGCAAAACAAGGAGTTAGCGCATGAATAAAGGTGAATTAATCGATCAAATCGCTCTCAAAGCCTCTGTCACCAAAAAACAAGCAGATGCTGTTCTCACTGCCGCCATCGAAACCATTATCGAAGCGGTTTCTGAGGGGGACAAAGTAACCCTAGTAGGATTCGGTTCCTTCGAGGCCCGGGAACGTCAGGCCAGGGAAGGACGCAACCCAAAAACCGGCGATAAGATGGAGATTCCGGCCACTCGCGTCCCGGCTTTCTCGGCGGGTAAACTGTTTAAAGACAGAGTGGCCCCGGATAAGGAATAATTACTGTTAAGCTTGGATCGCTGTAAGTCTTTTGCCTAGACCTAAACATGGTGGTAATCTTGACTGGGCGGCCGCCATTGCCGGCTGTCCGGTTTCCTCTATTCTCGATTTTTCTGCCAGTATCAACCCCCTCGGTCCGCCGGAAAGCACCCTAACCGCTATTAAAAGCCATTTAACCAGTCTGACTCGTTATCCTGACCCCGAGTATTGGCAGTTGCGTTCCGCCCTCGGTCAATGGCACAATATCGGGCCAGATTGGATTCTCCCTGGCAATGGTGCGGCCGAGTTATTAACTTGGGCCGGTCGGGAATTAGCCTCATTTGATAGTGTTTATGTACTAACACCTGCTTTTAACGATTACGAACGGGCCTTAAAAAGTTTTGGCGGGAAAATCTGCCAACATTCCCTCGATTTAACCAGTTTAAAGCCGGTTAATCCCGAAAAACAAGGCTTATTACTCAATAATCCCCACAATCCTACGGGGAAACTCTGGACGGTGGCGGCCATTCGTCCCTATCTATCGCAATTTGGTTTGGTGGTAGTGGATGAAGCTTTTATGGATTTTTTACCCCCCCAACAACAGGAGAGTTTAATATCTCTGTTGCCGGAATATCCCAATCTCGTGATTTTGCGTTCCCTAACTAAATTTTACAGTCTCCCCGGTTTACGTCTAGGATACGTCCTCGCCCATCCCGATCGCCTGTTACAATGGCAAAAATGGCGCGATCCTTGGTCGGTGAATAATTTGGCTGTGGTTGCCGCTATTGCGGCAATTGAAGATAGGGATTTTCAACAACAAACCTGGGATTGGTTAACGGCAGCCCGCCAGGATTTATGGCAGGGATTAGCTAATTTTTCGCAATTACAGCCCCAAACCAGTGCCGCTAACTTCCTCTTAGTACAATCTCAATCTTCCTGTTTACCCCTACAGGAAGCTTTATTAAAATATCATCGAATTTTTATCCGCGATTGTCTCAGTTTCCCCGAATTGGGCAGCAATTATTTTCGGGTTGCTGTCCGTTTACCGGCAGAAAATCAACGATTATTATCGGCTTTAGAAAGTGTTTTAAGTAGGTAGGCGTTAAAAGTTATCAGATCCCCCCACCTATCGGCA
>NZ_CAIP01000061.1 GCF_000297435.1 Microcystis sp. T1-4
AACCGTTGGGAATTTCAGACTCACTTCACAACCAGCGATGGTATAATTATAGGAATCTGGTCGCCAATTTACTCGTTCATCTCCTAATATAGCGAGACTGATAACCGGTTTCTGATACAAATCGAAGGCACGATAGTTATAAATATACATCCTCTGAGGGAAATTTTCTTCGTATTGACTTTGAATTTCAATATGAATCAAAATCCAGACTTCTTGTCCCTCAAGTAGCCAAGCCTTATAAAGTTTGTCAGCGAAACGTTTTTTTGTCTTTGCTGAAGCGGTAATCCGTTTGAGTTCTTTTTCTAGAGATTCGGGAGTTTTTGTCCAATCAATTAGTTGGTGAACTTCAGGAAAAAAGAAGCTTAAAAACGCTTCAAAATACTCGCTTAATGCTTCTTTCCAGGGTTCATCATAATTGGCGGTTGTTGGGTTCATGGCGAGTCGCTGTCAATCAGAAAGTTAGGCGATCCTCTAGATTCATTATTCCCCATAAATATCATCAATGCTACTTGTCGTCACAAAACTTCCCATTAGAGCAACCTACATCTACATCTTTGTTCTAACATTTATTGGTAAAACTATATAATGCCGTCAGATAAAGGGGGTCGGAACCAACGGAACCGGGGAAGATATCCTTAACTAAAAAAGGAGTTGACATGATTTTTTCCTGAATAAAGGGTGAAAATTTTAAAATCGCCGTTTCCCGCACTTGGGACGGCCCTAGTCGTTACCATGCCAAGAAGCGGCTCAATCATCGCCGTCAGCGTTAGGTTTCATTCTTCAATCCAACCTAAGTTCACCTCTGGTATAGATTAGAATCGATTATTAACATTGATTTTTGCTTATGATTTATTATGGTTTCAGTGGGTATTAATGGGGGTTATTATAAACAAACCAATCAATATTATTTATAAAGTTTTTTGAACGGCTCTTCTGGTTTATGTTTGGAAACGAGGTCTATTCTCGCGAAACAGGTGCAAGATTTTCAGAGAATCGTGCTTCAAAACCTTGCGTCTTTATCGGCCCGCGTCCTGTAGTGGCGAAGCATTCGGATAAAAAATCTACGGTTTCACCGATAGGTTATTGCCCGAATGCTTCGCCCGTACTTTTTGCCGCAAACCCTAGATAGAGTTCTATAGCAGCGGGCAGAAAGCAGTATTTTCGCTGCTTTTGCCCCCTTTTTAGAGAGATTCTTCCCTCACGGAACCATCTTCTTGCACCCAGGCGAGATTTTTAATCATCCGATCGCGGGCATAGGTACGAAGTTGTGCCTCGCTGCGACCCCCTAAATCGATCGCCACTCTCAGATTCGGATCACCGGTGCGAAGGGAGCGAGCCTTAGCAAAAGTCGCTATCTGGGCGTTATTACCCAAAGGGATAAGCAACCAGTCGAGGGGGGGAGCTTGACTGGGTAAAGTCTCGCCTGATAATAAACTGTCGTGGAGTTCTTCGATATTCAGGGAAAAACCGATACCCGGAGCCGATTGCCCCTGGGGATGAAAAACGCCCAATAATTGATCGTAGCGTCCGCCCTGGCCTAAAACACTGAGATTTTGCCGGTGATAACTAACGGCCTTAAAAACGATGCCGGTGTAGTAATCAAAGGTTTGAATCAGACTTAAATCGAGAATTAGGGGAAAGGGTTCAGAGCGATCGGCATTAAGCAGCTCTACTAGGGATTTAAGGTTATTAACGGCTTTTTGGGCTGATTCTTCCTGGGCTAATACGGCCACTTGTGCGAGGACATCCTCGGGATTACCGCGCAGGTGAAATAATTGTCGGGCTTGCTGCCAGAGGATTTCGTTAGGATAGGGAAGATTTTCGAGGCTAACGTAGTCGAGGAGGGCTAAACAGCGTTTCACCTGTTCGCGTAAGGGATCCGGAAAGGGGGAAAGTAGGGAACGAGTCAAACCGGCTTCTCCTAAAATAATCTGCCAGTTAGGGACGGCCAAACTATCGAAACAGTCGGCCAGGAGCAGTAAAATCTCGGCATCAGCTAGTAAACCGCCAGAAAAGAGCAGTTCTACCCCCGCTTGATAGAATTCCACTTGACGACCGTGATAACCGGCGCTAGGGCGACGAAAAACGTTAGCCCGATAACAGAGACGTTGGGGATAGGACTCCCCACTCATGCGGGTGACGGCACTACGGGCAATGGAAGCGGTTAATTCGGGGCGTAATCCCGATAGTCCTTGACTATCCCCGTGCAGTTGGATCACGGCGCTGGGATCGATCGCACCGCCTGCGGTGAGGGTATCGAGCCATTCAATGGTGGAGGTGACGATCCTTTGATAGCCCCAACGCTGAAAGACAGACTGAAGGCGATCGTTAATCCAGCCTTTTTGGGTAACTTCTAGGGGTAATAAATCCCTTGTCCCCGCCGGGGGTTGATGAATCATGGGAGTTTGCTAATCAAAATCGGTGGCACTGGTAGTCCTATTTATTCTTTTTACCACCAAATAGAGACCAAAAACCGCCCTTGCGCTCCCCTTCCTTTTTTTGTCCCTTCTGATCTTGCCTTTCAGTGTTAGGATTAACCACTTTATCTAGTTCCCGTTTGCACCTAATCACCGTCGCATCTTTGGGGCTGGCTTTCCATGCCCGATTGATATGAACCCGGGCCATGGAGAGTTGATTTTGTTGCAGGTAGGCCAAACCGAGCAGGGCGTGACAGATGCTATTATCCGGTTCTTGCCGCAGGGCATCGCGCAATTCTCGCACAGCTTGGGCGGGATTATTTTGGTCAAGAGAGGCTTGAGCGCGGCGAATATAAGCTTCTAGGGGCGATTCGTTGGCTTTAGCCTGGGCTGCCGTGGTGGCAGCAGCTGCCCCTAACTCGGACTGGTTAGAATTGCCCTGGGAGATAAAGACTTTCGGGGTGGCTTTCTTGTTGCCCCGACCTTCGGTTAAGATCAGATAAACCAGATTGAGTTCACTGAGTTGGGCGATTTTCTCATAGGCATTTTCTAGGGCGGTATATTGATCGATCGCCAAAGATTGCAGGATTTTTTGATAGGCTAATTGATAGTTAGCACTAGATTGGGCTAGTTTTCTAGCCGGTTCGCTATTGATGGTGATTTTACTCAAATCTCTCGCCATTGCCTTGCCCATTTGTGCTAAAACCAGCCGGAATTCTTCCCGAGATAGGTCGCGGCCCAGATGTTCGTAGGCCGGGTTAACTAATTTTGCCAGTAACTGATTAGCCTGTTCCCTGGCGGCGGGGGTGTGAATGCGACAGGTATCGGGATGGAGTTTATAGGCGATTTTTAAGTAACGCTCGCGAATCTCCTCCTGTTCGGCATCGATCGAGACTCCTAAAATAGCGAAGTGATCGATTAAATCAAATTGAAATAAACCCCTGGAAATTGGAAAAGGCATACGGAAGATCTTATCTCCAATCAAAATGATAATCGCAATCAATGTTAAAATAATTAAAACTGAAAGCTCCAAGAAGCCGCTTTTTGCAGAGCTTGGCTTAAGGGGGTGTGAATCTGTCCATTAGTGGCTAGGATTCGCCCCGTTTCTATCAGAAAAGGACTCTCATCGTAGGCGGTAATTTTACCCCCAGCTTCTTCGATCAGAATAACTCCCGCGGCCAGATCCCAGGGATTAATCCCTCGTTCCCAATAACCATCTAAGCGCCCACAGGCCACATCGGTTAAGTCTTTGGCGGCAGACCCGCTGCGGCGTACCCCTTGGGTCAGATGGGTCAGATAACAGAATTCGGCATAATTATTATCGGGGGTTTGACAGCGATCATAGGCAAAGCCCGTCACCAGTAAACTTTTTTCTAGTTCACTCGTCCGGGAGACATGGATGGCACGACGGTTCAGGGTGGCCCCCAAACCCCTGGCAGCCCGAAATAGTTCCTTTCTAAAGGGATTATAGATGACTCCCACTGCTGCTTTCCCTGCGATCAGTAGTCCGATGGAGACGACGGCTACGGGATAACCATGGGCATAGTTGGTGGTTCCATCGAGAGGATCGATCGCCCAGAGATACTCGCTATCGGTCCTTTGCAGTTTTCCCGATTCTTCCGCTAAAATCCCATGTTCGGGAAAGTGACGGCCAATAATTTTGAGAATTTCTGTTTCTGCTCGACGATCTATTTCCGTCACTAAATCGCCCGATCGCCCTTTCTCTTCTATTTTCTCGATTTTACCCCAATTATCCTCGATAATTGTTCCTGCCACTAGGGCGGCTTCACTGGCAATGTCTAGGTATTTTTCTAATTGGCTGCTAGTATCTGGCACGATTAATCCCGAATCTATTCTTCATCTAAGGGTAAACCAAAACGCACTTTCCCACGGGCAAAAAAGCGACCGAATTGCAATTCATAGACTTCATCTTCGTCTTGGGTGGCTACTTCCATATCGCTACGGGCATAACTGACACAAAGTAAAGCATAACCTCTGGCTTTTAATTCCGGCGATAGTCCAATCGCTTCTGGTTGATCGATATCTCCCGATAATACCCTGACCGCGCAGCTGGTACAAGCTCCATTGCGACAGGAAAAGGGTAATTGATGACCCTGTTTTTCCAGACTGTGCAGTATATATTTATCCTCTGGAACGGTGGTGACAAATTTTTCGCCCGTCTGACGATTGTGAACGGTGATTTGATAATATTTAGTCATAGTTTAGTTAGTCGTAAATTATAGATGCAATTCTAGGTAGTTC
>NZ_CAIP01000060.1 GCF_000297435.1 Microcystis sp. T1-4
TAAACTGCCCTACTTATGTCCTCACGAGCACAGCATTTGCTGAAAATAAATCTTGTCGTTCTTCTCTTGGTTTTAGCTTTGATTGCCGGGGTTGATCGGGCAAAAGTACCCGCTAGTCTTTTATTTTATCCCCCCGCTACTCCCCCAAGTCCGATCGCTGGTGTATTAACCCATTCTTTTCAGTTTCTTTGTTGTTTACCCCCGATTGTTTGCCTTTTTAGTTATGCTTTATTGTCCCGGAAGGCAAGTTTCCGTAATTCTCGCCATTTTTTACTTGTTTCTGCTATAATAACGGGACTTTTTGCCATCAATGAAATCTTCAGAATTCATATCATTCTCCTCTATTTTGATATTCCCAAATTCTTGACTATCTCTGTTTATGCTTTGGTAATTCTGATTTATGGTTTAGTATTTTGGCGGCAAATAAGACAAACTTATTACCAAATCTTAATCATCGCTTTAGCACTTTTAACTTTGGCGATTACTATCGATTTTCTCCCGATTAAAAATCGAGGTTTTGCCAGTCTAAGTGAAGGAATTCCCAAACTGTTAAGCGCCGTGAATCTAGCTGGCTATTTTTGGGATGTATGTTTTCAAGAAATTGCCGCCAAGCTCAAATTCCAATAAATTATCCATTCAACTGTTTAACCAGATGTGAGATTTCGGGAAGAATCAGTTTTTCTAGGGCTAATTTAACGGCATTAGTGGAACCGGGGAGAGAAAAGACCAATAAGTTTTGATAAACCCCAGCTATTGCCCTTGATGCCATGGCACGGGAGCCAATTTCCTGATAGCTGAGATAACGAAATAATTCGCCAAAACTGGGCAAAGTAATCCTTAATAAAGGCACTAAAGCATCATAGGTGGTGTCTCTGGGAGCAATACCCGTACCCCCATTGAGAATTAAGACTTTTATCCGATTTTGATGGCTAATCTCTGGTAAGATTGCTTGAATTTGTAAGGGTTCATCGGGGATAATTAAGTATAGGCCGATATCATGACCCGATCGAGTTAGTAACTCTTGAATTATTTGGCCACTCCTATCCGTCTCTGGGGTACGAGTATCGCTCACCGTGACTACGGCACAGGTAAGGTGAAGGGGGGTGGTGTCGGGATGGGGAATAAAGGTCATAATTAGGGTTTGCGGCAAAAAGTTTTTCCTGGGGGCAGGGTGTGGCCCCACCCCCCCGACATCGGGGGGGTGGGGTGTGGGGTGTGGGGTTTTACCAGTTTTGAGGTGGCCAATTACCTAATTTTCAGGGAAAAAGTGCCTAAATTTCCCCCCGATCACTCCCATATCCAGTACTTTTTGATTGACAAAAGGTCTAAAAGTCTTACCCAACAAGGTTTTTAGATTTATTTAGCCAGCCCTAATTAGGGATAAGCTGAGAGTTGGAGAAAAACAAGCATTGAGAACAAATGTATGTATTGGCTGGTCAGTGCAGTCACCCTAGAATAAAAAACTTAACTTTGGCAAATATTGCCGATTTTTGCCAGTTTTTGGCACTTTTTCGCTGGTAATGACGACAAAGTAAAAGGAGCTTCTAGAGAACAGATTATCCCAAAATAACAAAATCGAGATTATCATCTAATTGGTATAGATTATGACTGGAATTATGAGTCAACTCAGTCCCCTACAAGCCGAACAAATCAAGGAAATCGGGACTTATTTACGTCAAAAACGAGAAGAAAGCTGCCTGAGCATAGAAGATATCGCCGCCCTGACGATGATTAGAGTACCAATGCTAGAAGCGTTGGAAACGGGGAATTGGGAGAAATTACCAGAATTAATTTATGTCAAGGGATTTATCAAACGCTACGGTGATGCCCTAAAAATTGATGGTAAAGCTTTAGCTGATCGCTTGTCTCCTAGTGCGGAACAATTAGCCCAAGAGGTAACTATCCCGAAAACACTGCCCACAAAAGTTACCCCTCTCCCCAAGGCTGAACCCGCTGCCCCAAAAGTGGAACGGGTGAAACCAGAAAAACCAGCCCCAGAAACTAGCCCCCAACCAACTAAATCAACCTTTTTCGGGATGTATCTCTGGCTAGGCTTGCTGGCGGGTATATTTTGCGGTATTGGCTATCTTTTTCTTCGTCCCCCTCTCTCTAACCCCCCTGCCGTTACTCCCTCTCCTTCCCCCATGGGTTCCCTCGCACCGGTAGTCTCTCCTGCGCTGGTAGCCTCTCCTTCCCTTTCTCCTCAGCCAAAAGTTCCTCTCTCAGCCGAAGTAACTATTGAACAGGCCGCTTGGGTAAGGGTAATTGCCGATGGCAAAAAAGTCCATGAAGGCAATCTCCAACCCGGGACCAAACGAACTTGGACAGCCCAAAAGAGTTTAACTATTCGATCGGGCAATGCTGGTGCTGTTAAAATCTCTCTTAACGAAAACCCTGCCCAATTAATGGGTAAAGCTGGCCAAATCGGCGAAATCACCCTAACTGCACCCCCTCTCAGTGATCAGTAAACAGTAATCAGTAATCAGTGAACTAAAAACTCACATCTGAAAACAAGGGCCGAATCTAAGACCTAATTGGTTAAGCTAAAAGCTTTGATGTGCTTAGTTTCTAACCTTCTTTTTAGGTAGGAGAATTGTCAGATTCTGTCTTTTGCCTCTTGCCTGTTGCCCCTTGCCTTCAGAAGCTGAAAACTGAAAACTGATAACTGATAACTGATAACTGATAACTGATAACTGATAACTGATTAGGCTGCATCATCCCAGATGGGGGTAAGGGTTTGATAATCGTAGCGGGAAGCGTTGGGATGACAGGTGACACAGGTGGTGTGACCGAGAGGAGTGGGTAAATTGACACTAGGATGCAAAACCTTTACATAGCTGGACTGTTCAATTAGGAGGGGAACAAAAGTAGTCTCCCTAAGAGGGCGGGAAGAATAACTGAGATAATCCCAGATAAGACGCTGAGTAATGCCGACAATTGGTTTTAAACGGATACCATAGTGAGAATTAGGATTTTCTAGGATTTTTTTCCAAGTTTGACTCGGTAGGATACTGGGAGCAATGGCAATATGGCAGCTGGCACAATTTTCTAGATAGGTTTGCTGTCCAATTTGATAACGATTCAGCACTGTATCCGAGGAAGTAGATTGGGCGATCGCTGGTTGTTGAAGTAGCGAAGCCAGTAGAATACCCCCTAGAATACTGAGGAGAAAGAGGATAAGAAAAAAAATCGATTTCACTTGACCGCTGGAAGGCATAACTGGGATAACGGGTAATTGAACACAATTTTGACACTCTCGCCATCACACAGCTTTGCGGTGTGATGGGAGATTCTTGCTTCACAGAAACCTGCTTTTTGAGACGAATCCCAACGAGTCTTACAGTCTCTCCACAAGCTTAAACTCCTGACTGCCCATCAGTATTTGGGCTCTTCTGGTTTATGTGTGGAAACGAGGTCTATACTGATATTTTCTAGTTTCTTCTGCGGCTCGACTGAGCGTCGCCGAACGTCAAAATAGCCCTAAAAGTCTTGCTTGATAGGTATTTCACGGTTTCATAAGCAAAAATCATAACACAAAGTCGAGAAGAGCCTCTTAACTTTTTTTATATCAAAATTACTTGAACGGGAGCATGAAAAGGGGAGAATTAATCCCCCCCATCAATTTAGACAAAGAAACTATTGACCGCAATAGTGCCGAGCGCCGGTAAAGTACCCGTTAACCCAGTAAGATTAATCACCAAATCATTAGCACTTTGGAAGCCTGCTGTACCATCGTTGATAATTAGGTAAGTGGTAGTAGCATTAGCAACCCGCACTAAAACAGCACTGTTAGTTCCGAGAGCTTGATTTCCGGCTGTTGCCCCATTAGCATCGGTAAAGACGTTAGTAACAATGGTGTTAATATTGGTCGTGGTGCTATCTGTTGCCCGGGTAAAAGCGACCGGGGCATTAATTGCCGCACCAAATTGACAAGGCATTACCCGTGCCATTAAGATTAAGCTAAACGGCTTTTACTTCGGATCACCGATATAGACTCCAAAAGGGTTATCGCTATTGGATCATGCAGGTTAAGCGCCGTTTAGCTTACCAGTACCAGTGAGGACGAGATTTTCTACGTTGTCAGAAAGGGTATAGAAAATGGAAACTCGCAGTGAAACACCTCGTGAAACTTGGCTGCAACCGATTGTCGCTCTTCTGGGAGAAGGGGAATTCGCCGAGGCTTATGCTTTGGCTGCATACTTTCCTAACACTCGCAATAGGCAACTCGTACAACTTGCTGCATTGTTGGGACAAAATAAGGTGACAGAAGCCAGCGATCTTTTGGGGGGATTATCTCGTTCATGGATCAGAATGATGTTAGTCAAGGGATCCCCAGTGATGTCCGGAACGGTTCTTCAAAGCCTTGTAGCTGAATTTGCAACTATTTTGAGCCAAGTCGATTTGGACCTCCTTGAGACAGCTTATCAAGCTATTAAGGATCAATATTTCGAGTTGGCTGATTTCTGTATTCAATTTCAACTGCTCACTCATCCAGAAACAAGCTTATCAGTAATCCGTGAGGGACTAAGGCTAAGAAAAACTGAATTTGTTCAAGACATAAACTCATATGTAAAGGGGGAACCGACGATTAAGGTTCCACCCGGCAAATTGGCAGGTGGAGAAGCGGATTTAAACAGAAAATATATCGGCAACCCGGGTTATTTTAACTCGAATAAAGGGAGTATTAACGAGCGTGGGGAGTTTATTCGGCCGCCTTGCTCTGAGCAGCCTAAACCCCTTCCGTCGTCTAATAGCGTAACAATTCAACGCCACACTCGAATCGAATTCCCATCAGAATGTGTTCTTGAGCAAAAAGCTGAGTTAAAGATTCAGCTAACTCAAGAGATTCCAAAATTTACTCGTGTTCCAGAAAAAATTTGGCTTACAGTAGGACGTAATACTAAGCAAGTTAAACTAAATGTCAAGGTTACTGCTCCAGCATTTGCCATAAGACCTTATCAACAGCAGTTGACTGTTCCAGTTAAAGGCGATTCCAACGAAGTGATTTTTACCCTTGTTCCTCTTGAAAGAGGTGAGCAAGTGATTGAGATTGAGTTTTTCAGAGGAGCAACAAGAGTTGGGTATGTAATCGTTCAAACTAACGTAACTTTCTCATCATATCATGAAATATCGCCAAAAGTTTTATCAATGGAAGACCCAATTGATGGTCTCAAAAACTTAGAAAGTATGACGGTTAATCCCGATAAACATACACTTAATGTTACTTGGATTGAGAGAGAAAGTAAATTACTCTATACTATCTTCCCTGCCAATCGCTTAGGCGAGTGGGAGAAAACAATTCCTAATATTCAGCAACAAATTGAAGATGATTTGCGAAGTTTGAATGCTTTCCTGACAGAAGTAGTGCAACAAGGAAACCCCTCTGATGAGCGTTGGGAGAGTATCTGTTTCAATCTTCAGAGTGTTGGCGCTAACTTGTTCGAGATGTTAATTCCCTCTGAAGTGGCCAAACAAATGGGAACTTGGAAGATTGGTTCTCCTGTCATTATCTCCACTAATGAACAGTGGATTCCTTGGGAATTAATGTACAACGGCGAAGATTTTTGGGGAAAGAAGTTTATTATTGCTCGCTCTCCTCGCCTCAGCGATAGTCAAGATTTACCAGATAAAAATAGACCTGAAAGTAAGGGAAAAAGACAAATCAAGCGGATTGTCAATATTGTCGGTGGAGATGTACCTTCCTCGGAAGCAGAGCGAGCTACCCATCTATTCTCTAATCTTCTCCCCCCGGAAGCGGTACAATTGTTAGCTAAACAGCCAATTTCGTCCCTTGTAAAAGCTATTCCAGGCACAGATGCGCTTCATTTTACCTGTCACGGACATTTAGAACCGCACCTACTCCAAATTGCTGGCGATAAGAACAAAACTCGGATTGAAAACTTGCTCCCTGAAACCATCCAAAGGCTACCCCTTGATCCGGGTAGTCTTGTGTTTGCTAACGCCTGTGCTTCAACCGTTCCCGTGTTAACCTTTGGAAAATTTAGCAGTTTTGGCTGGAAATTTTATCAGCGTGGTGCAGATGCTTTCATTGGAACTTTAGGAGCCGTACCAGTGAAATATGCCGTCAACTTTGCCGAAATTGTTTACCGTGAATTATTCAACCCAGATGAGAAAATTACTATCGGACAGGCTGTAGCCAAAGCCAAAGAAGTTGCAGCCAACGAAAGAAACTTATTCTGGCTACTGTATTGTATTTATGGCGATCCAGATTTCTCGATTGTACAGCAAAAAAATTCCAAGGAGGAAGACCATGCCAATTAAAGTATATGCCACAGCCGTCGATCCAGCTTCAGTTAGTAGCTTACAAACTGAGGATGAGGAAATCCTGACTACTTTGGGACCACAAGAGGAAACCGTCGCAGTTCAGTTGCAAGAACTCTTTGAATCTGTGATGGAAGCTCTTTCAAGCAAGGTAGATGTAGAAAGTCAGTTGACTGTTGAAATTAATGGTTCAGTCAGCCTAAAGGCGCAGGGAGGACTCAAATATCTGTTTTTCAACATTGGAGCAGAAACAGCCAATACAAACACGATGAAAGTTACCCTATCTACAACTTTGCAGCCAAAAATACAGAAAACGAAGTAAATGTCCACCATTAAAACAAAAAGCCAGAGGTCGGTATCCGGTCTCTCAAAGAAAACGGGTTTCTCAAAGAGTTTCTCAAAGAAAACCGTTTTCTAGATATTGATTTTTGCCAAAGACTGCTTAAATTCTGCGAGAGAATTAGCAGTAGCTGCTAATTTAACAATCTCTTGTAATGTAGATAGTACCGAAACTTTATTCAGGTATTGTTCCACATCTAAAGGAACTTCACCTAAGCGAGCTTGCAAAACTGTTTTGACAAAATCACGAGCATTTTCTAACGCTCCAATTTCCTTACCGATTTCCTTACC
>NZ_CAIP01000059.1 GCF_000297435.1 Microcystis sp. T1-4
TACCACTACCCAAACCGTTTTTTCTTGATCTAGATTTAGGGTGATTTTCTCCCAATCCTTTTCTGATAGGCTTTTTGCTAGTTGCTCAAGCTGGATTGTTTCTTCCACACCCCCTTCTTTTTCAATAATTACTTTTCGATTTTTTGCCAATCCTCCTAAGTATTTTAGCTTTCTTTCTTCCAGGGCTTTTAGAAAATTTGTCTTGTTGCCATAACCAGCATCTATTAACACGATTTTCGGTCGATAGCCTCTGGTTAAGGTCCAGTCAATTAAATCTATCGATATCTCCGGTTTCTTCTTAAATTCTTTGTCTTCTTTCCCCTCGGCTAAGGAACTAGCCGGTTGATAAATTTCAATGTCTAGGGGTACACTTTTTTTGCCGTCGTAGAGATGAGTAGTGACGGCGACTATTCCGTTGTCTGTCTTGCCAATTTCTCCCAAGTACTGCCTCTCAACTCCGGCGGTCAGATTGCCACTTTTTCGATGTCCTGAGTCATCGACAATCAGGGAAAATCCTCCGGGTATTTGCGTCCGGCGGCATTGGTTCATCACTTGCAACCGACATTCATTCACCTGACGGTCTGACCAAGGAGATTCGGTCAAAAAGTGATGTAATCGGTTATAAACTACTCCGACGGCATTATTGGCCATTTGAGTGAGGTTTTTCCTCTCACTTTCCCCTAATAATCCTCCTAAATATTGTCTGAAGCCGTTTTTTTGCGCTTCGTTTTTGAAGCAATTGTCAAACCGCCGACACCATCGGTCAAAGCAGGGAGGCATCGCAGCTGGGGTTGTCTCTTTCATCGCTGATCTTTCAACGTAAAGTGCTTACTCTTTAACGATTATACTCTATTATACTCTTGTTGATCGTTTAAGTCCCACTATGCAATTTGTACCAGTTGTCGATATTAATCAAAGATATTTAATGCTAACTACAGCATCTAGAGCTAGAGGATGGATGAAAAAAATTGGGGATACTCTGCTAATATTTGCTGTAGTTTTACTACTGACTCTTACCTCCCCTCTTTTGGGAATAGCTCAAAATCCGACACAACTGGAAAACAAAATTGACGGCTTTCCAGTTATGTTAGATGGAAAACCCCTCTTTTTTATCCGACGGGGAGTTTCTTCATTTTCGGCGGAGGAGAGAGCTAACGCTATTACCCGGAGAATTGAAAGAATTGCTCACAATGATTCTATTCCTGTTGAGAACCTGACAATTAAGCAGATTCCTGATGATAACTCACTTTATTTAAGTGTAGATCAAGAAGTAATTCTAACGGTGACTGAGGGAGACGCAAAAGCCTATCGTTCAACGCCGGAGGTTTTAGCTCAACAAGCTTTACAAAAAATTCAGGTCGCTATCGCTCAATATCGCCAAGATCGAAAACCAGAACAACTACTTAAGAACGTCATTTATACGGTTATAGCCACCTTTGTTTTCTTGATTATTAGCTTTGCAGTTATCAAAATTTCAGGGAAGCTATTTCCCTTTATTCGACGTTTGATTGAATCCTTGACACCAGGCATTCAAATCGGGAATGTTGAGATCATATCTTCCTCTAAGATCAGCTTTTTGGGGCTGCGATTTCTGCGTATAATTCGTTTACTTGTTCTCTTTTTATTATTATTTAATTATACTACATTTGTACTCCGTTTATTTCCCTGGACAAGAGTTTTTGGCGAGAGTATTTTAGTTTATTTTTCTCAATCATTAGAACTGGTTTTATCCTCTATTGGTAAATATCTTCCCAATGCCTTTATTATTGCCATAATCATTTTTATAACCTACTACTTAATCCGGCTAATCAAGCCATTTTTTACAGCAATAGAAAGAGGAAATCTGATTATTCCTGGTTTTTATACTGATTGGGCTAAACCTACTTACAATCTCCTATTAGTCATAATTATTGCCTTAGCGGCAATAATGGCTTTTCCCTATTTGCCCGGTTTTGATTCCCCTGCTTTCCGCGGTGTTTCTGTTTTTCTTGGTCTTCTTTTATCCCTTGGTTCTACTTCAGCGATCGCCAATGTCATCGGGGGAATTATTCTTATCTATACCCGGGCATTTCGCATCGGAGATCACATTCAAGTGGGAGATGTAATTGGCGATCTAATTGAAAAAAACTTCCTAGTAATTCGCATTTGCACTCCCACTAATAAAATCATTACTATTCCTAACTCATCTTTATTAAGTAGTAATGTGATTAACTTTAGTATTTCCTCGCGGGAATTAAACAGAAATCTAATTATTCAGACAACGATTACCCTAGGGTACGATCTGCCTTGGCGAAAAGCCCACAAAACCTTAATTGAAGCTGCTCTAGAAACTGTGCATATTCTCAAAGAACCCGCACCTTTTGTCCTGCAAACTAGCCTAGATAATTTTTACATCAGTTATCAATTAAACGCTTACACTAACCAACCCAATTTGATGGTAATAATTTATTCAGAACTCCATCAAAATATTCAAGATAAGTGTAATGAAGCTGGGATTGAGATTCTCTCTCCCAGTTACACTTCCCTACGAGATGGAAATACAACAACCATTCCCGAAAATTATTTACCTTCCGATTATGTTGCGCCTCCCTTTCGTGTTCAATCTTCAGACAATCAAGAAAACAACACATTTTGACACCAAATCCGTTTTTAAGCACTCACTGTTGACGGATTATTAATAGACCTCTGGTAAAAATCAAAAGTTGTTGTTAGGAGTAAGTAGCCAGTAGTCAGGAGAATTAAGAATGAATAATAATTAATTCCATAATCTCTTGACAGATTTTAGGCAATTTAATCCTTATTTTTGCCGTTTTTGAACTATCAAAAGTTAATTGTGCAAGAGGTTTAATATAACATCGCCGATGCCGCATTATTAGGATTAGAAAACAGCGAATTAATCACTCTGAGTGCTTGCCAAACCACCAAAGAAGCCAAGGCTGATAGCAGAGAAATATCGGGACTGGCTTACATCATCAGTAATTACCAGTCTTTGTCCCGCGGCCGATGACAAAGAATTAGCAGACAAATTCCCTGAGATAATTACTTTAATTATGATGGCTAAATTCTATCGAAATCTCCAGACAGAAATGAACAAAAGCCCAGGGATGAGAGAGGCAAAACTAAGCCTGATCAAAAAATATCCCCATCCTTATTGTTGGTCGTCTTTTATCCTGATTGGGGCTGCCAATTAAGCAGCCGATAAGAACTATAGCTCCCATTCTTGATAGCAATGAAGGCGCACTCATGCCCGTCGCTTAAATTCACTAAACAGGAGGATTCAGATATGGTCATGAATCAAGAAGCCTTGAATTATCTGGCTCTACCGAACCTGTCATGTAAAACTATCAACAACTCATGCTTGTAAAGTTTATATACTAAGGCTTTGAGTTTTTGTCAGATTGATATTTATCAACTTTAGAGCATTGCTGTGCAGAGAGGGAGCTTGAGGAATTTTCTACAGTGTAAGTTTGGAAGAACCAATTATCTTAAGTTTATCCCGCTTATTAAAGAGGTGCCAAAACGTCCTTTTTGACAAGCGGTACATTTGGGCGGATTGGGTGTTGTTATTGGTTGGTTGCTTAAGGTATGGGCCGGATGAGTTAAGCTTTTGCATTGGCTGATTAAAACTTGGCAATCAGAGTAAAATAGAAGCAAAAGTGTTGCCAAAGCGGGAGTATTACAGATGCCTGAGTCGTCAGAGTTCCATGTCTTCCTCTGTCACAACAGCCAGGACAAGCCTGAAGTTATCAAGATTGCCCAAACCCTGAAACAACAAGGATTAAACCCTTGGCTGGATGTCTGGGAATTGCGCCCCGGATTGCCTTGGCAGCGGGAATTGGAACGGCAAATTGAACACATCAACGCAGCGGCGGTTTTTGTCGGTGAAAATGGGATTGGTCCTTGGCAAGAGATGGAAATTGAAGCCTATTTGCGACGGTTTGTGAACAAACGCAGTCCAGTAATTCCAGTTTTATTGCCTAATGCGCCTCAAAAACCTGAATTGCCAATTTTTCTTGAAGGAATGACTTGGGTAGATTTTCGCGGCTCTCAGGCTGACCCAATAGGACAATTAATTTGGGGAATTACTGGCAGCAAACTAAGTGTTAAACCGTCTTCCTCTTCTCAATCGCAGCAAGTTAAACTTGAAGAAGAAATATCAAATTTACCTAGAGAAACAAAACCTTACACAGTATCTACTCCGGTTATTCTTGCTCCAAAATCACCTCGTATTCCGCCTTTATCAGTAGCAATAAATCGGCGAAAATTGTTGCAATTGATCGGTTGGACAGGTGCAGGTTTCGGCGCAACAATAATCGGAAGATCGGTTTATCAATTAGCAACGCAACCAAGCTTCAGTAAATTTGAGTTTGAGACCTTAACAGTAAACAGCAAAGGAGAAGAAATTAGCCGTAGTCGCAAGCAAGCTGAATACTTTACTGAAGACTTGGGCAATGGGGTAAAATTCCAGATGGTAGCCATTCCTGGCGGGACTTTCATGATGGGTGCGCCAGCGACAGAAGAAGGAAGTAGCGATGAGGAACGCCCCCAACATCAAGTGACTATTCCTGCTTTCTCTATGGGCAAATTTCCAGTTACCCAAAAACTCTGGATAGCTGTTGCTTCTCTCCCGAAAATTGAGCGCCCACTCAGATTAGAGCCATCGCGTTTTAAGGGGGATGATCGACCGGTCGAAAGTATCACTTGGTACGAGGCGATCGAATTTTGTCAGCGACTGTCGAAGAAGACGGGACGGGAGTATCGCTTGCCCAGCGAATCGGAGTGGGAATATGCTTGTAGAGCAGTTACCAGTAAAGAAGCAAGTCAAAACCTTCCCTATCCACCTTTTTACTTCGGGGAAACCATTACGACAGATTTAGTAAATTTTAACGGCAACTCTACTTACGGCAATGCAGCAAAAGGGCAATTTCGCAAAGAAACAACTCCAGTCGGGACATTTCCCCCCAATGCTTTTGGTCTCTATGATATGCACGGAAATATTATGGAATGGTGTGCCGACCATTGGCACTACAGTTACAACGGTGCGCCAACGGATGGCAGTGCTTGGCTGAGTCAATATGAGAATGATTATCGGCTGCTGCGCGGTGGGTCTTGGGACTTTAATCCGGGGAACTGCCGTTCGGCATCCCGCTATAGCAACAGTCCAGTCCTCGACTTCTACGATGTCGGTCTGCGGTTGGTGTGCGGCGTGGCGAGGACTTAATTTACCCTTCGCTGCTGTTCATTTAACTTGGTTTTTCTTCCTCTTCCTTTTTGATTATAATACAAAATTAAATTGTATTCAGTGCAGATAGAGCATCAAGGATGAAGGGAAATCCCGTGAGAGAAGCAACCCTCTGGGGCTGACGGGGTGACGATGTGGCTAGACAGCTTGCTGTATAATAGCCATCGCTCGTTGACCTCTCTGGTAAAAGGGGAGCTTGTTGCTATTAATTCTTATTCAATCCTACACCCAATCCCTGACAAAATTATAAGTTGCTCCCCAATTACTACCGTACAAACCTATCAAAAAATTACTATTTTGGCTCTCCCAGCTTTGGTGGGTAAAATGTATTCTAAGATACATTTCTCAAGAGCGAGGGGGTGGAACGAACCACAAAGACACAAAGGACACAAAGATCGATCGATCCTATGTCAATTAAACTTATCACACAGAACCTAGAAGAGCCCTATTTTTATTGGCCTTCTGCTTAACTTTTCTCTTGCGTCCGATATATTCATTGCGATCGCTGATTGGGGCGGGTGCCTTAGGCGGCTACCAATTCTGTTAAAAAACCCCAATCAACAATCGGCGCGCCACGCACTAACTTGATCATTACAGCGTTTCTCAGATAGATGAGGTTCGTTCTTGCGTCTAAAACACTTGATTAGCAAGGATTACTGTATGCTTCACCTTTACCAGAAAGGCTGTAGACCTCTCCAATAATTGCCAAAATAAGGGCTGAAGCGCTTACTACAAGCCTAGCAAAAATGTTTTCTGGAGAGGTCTATTAAATTGGTGCGCTATGATTATAATAGAATGACTCTTAGCTTAACTGCTATAAGGATTCATCTTTCTATCGTATTGAGGACGACAGGGACTGCCCCAAGCAACCTTTTGAGCGGGAATATCGGCAAATACGCTACTTCTTGCCCCAATAACAACATTAGAGCCAATTTTTACCCCCGGAGCCAAAAAACAATCGGCTGCGATCCATGTACCATTACCAATGAGGATGGGAGTGGTTTTTAAGCCAAAAGAGCGATCACCGGGATCGTGACTGCCAGTGCAAAGATAGCATTTTTGAGAAATCACACAATGACTGCCGATGGTAACGTTATCTAAACTATAAATCACCACATCATCGCCGATCCAAGTATAATCGCCGATCTCCACTTTCCAAGGATAAGTAACCCTTGCCGTCGGGCGAATTTTCACCCCAAGGCCGATTTTAGCCCCGAATAGCCGCAAAACAGCGCAGCGAAAGCTATCCATCTGATGTAAACTGAGGGGAAAAAGAATTCCTTGTACTAACCACCAAAGTAGGATAATCGGATTAGAACGACCGCGATCAAACCAAGATTGATCGTAGGTACGCAGATCTAGCCACGCTTCCTCATCGGTGCGGATTTCTGGGGACATAGGACTTATTTAATCATTTCTGCGGGTTGAGGTTCCGAGGGTTTAACCGCGGGATTAACATGGGCATTAACGTTTAATTTACCGCCAAATCGCCGTAGTTCGTACAATTTAACCCCAATTTGGTATTCGTACTGACTCAAAAGACGACCGTAAATATAACCAGCTTTGCCATCTAAGAAACCGAGACGGATAAAATAAAAGAGAATAAAGCGCAGCAGCGGCTTAAAGGGCAATTTTACCCAAATTTTCTTTAAAAAACGTTTTCTCTGCACCGCATCACCGAAGAAGTTCCCTCCGATCGTGCCGCTTTCGTCATTACCCGTGAGAATATTGTAATAAACCCGCGCCTCCCAGTTGGAATAACGATTATGTCTTTCTAACCAATGATAGATATCGCGGAAATCGATGTGTAGCATATCATTTTTCAGATAGCCCACCTTGCCATTAAGGATAACGTGTTCGTGAACCTCGTTATCTCCCGTGTTGGGTATATCTTCCGTGTTTAAATTCTCGTATCTGCCGGACTTATGTTTAAATAAACGCAGATTCCAGTCGGGATACTTGCCGCCATAACGAATCCATTGTCCGAGGAAGAAGACGCGACGATTGAGATAATAACCGTTATAGTTGGCATCTTGGATGACGGTGGCGATTTCGTCCCATAGTTCGGGGGTGATTCTCTCATCACAATCGACGATTAATACCCATTCATTGCGAAAGGGCAGGTTATCGAGGGACCAGTTTTTCTTTTTCGGCCAACGACCATTAAAATGAAATTGGACTACATTAGCACCATAGTTTGTAGATATTTCGATCGAGCGATCGCTACTTTGGGAATCGACGACAAACACTTCATCAGCCCTAGCAACACTCTCTAAACAGGCGGGAAGGTTAGATTCCTCGTTTTTGGCGGGAATTAACACCGAAACGGGAATTTTTTCTGATTGACTAAACATTGGTACACTGTGGCTAGGTAGAGTGTTCGCACCTTTCCTTAAAACCCTTAGTTACTCAGAAAGGGAGAACTAGGGCTTAAGATTTTTTTCAATCATACTATACCTTATCTGCTTTTTTCCGTCATTTTCCTGCTCTTCTCTCTAAATTTCTAACTGCGAAATAGACGACTATACTGGGTTTCGTGGTTCATGCTGGCAAAACTTAGCCCCCAACTCCAACTGCTCAGGTTTTCATCGGCTAAACTGATAATATCTGCTGTTGCTGTTAATAAACTGGGCTGTAAACCGATCAGAAGCGATTGTCCTAGGGTTTGCCCAAGGGGAATTAAACGCAGTCCTGCATTGATTAAATTACTTGCCCAACTGTGTAAATAGCCTAAAACCGCTAATTCTTCTCCAATTTGCCAATGACTTGCCCCGATCGCAAAGGCGGTGGCATAATTAGCCTGTTCCGGTAGATTATCTCTGTCGGCTGCTAACTCCCGCAATAGGTTTAACAGCGATCGCCCCATTTGCCAGCTTTGTTGTCTTAATTCGGCCGTTTCTCGCGTTGCCGATAACCAATTGTCCCAATAATTAAGTTTTGTAAAATCCTCTTGACAAAAACAACGATATACTCTTAGCAAAACGGCCGTTTCTAAGCGAATCGAGCCTTGACCAAGCGATCGCTCTAACCAATCATTTAAGCTGGCACTATTGGAGATAATCCCCTTTTCGACGAGGGTTTCTAGCCCTTCGGAATAACTATAGGCCCCGACGGGTAAAATCGGACTAGCCAATTGTAATAAACACAAAAGTTCTTTTTGAGCGAGCATAGAAAACCGAGAAAATTGTCCTTAACACAATTAGGGAAATGCTTGGTGCTTCGGTATGTAGATCGAGCCAATAAAAAGCGGCACTCTCTCAATTATACCGTGATTAATAGCCACAA
>NZ_CAIP01000058.1 GCF_000297435.1 Microcystis sp. T1-4
GGGTTTGGCAAAAAATTTAACCGTCAAACCATGTTACAATAGCACGGGTTCACCCCAAAAGATAAATAGCGAGCTAATTTCAGAATAATGATGCAGCGAGATTTTCTATTTAAGAATTTTGAAAAGTTTGATTACCGTCTATTTCTGGGTGTATTAATTACGGCCTTGGGATTTATTTTAAGATATTATCAATATGATTCCTTGCCTCCCTATAACTGGACTCAAGATGAATTTGCTTTTGCTTGGAGTGGCATGAGTTTGATTCAAGATGGAGTTCCTACCAGTTGGTCTTTCCTCAGTCCCACGGATGATTTTTTGGTGACAGTTTGGGAAAAAACTGCTGTTCGTTATCGTTTTGTTACCCCTTGGTTCGATCATCCTCCCTTGTTTGGATTAATTGTGGGTATGACGGCTATTTTATCGGGAGCAAAGGAATTTTTTGACTGTAGTTTAACAGTAATTAGGATTCCTTCTTTGGTTTTTGGCACTCTCTCTATTTTCTTACTTTATTTATTAGCTTTACGTTTGACTAATACCGGGGTGGCGATTATAACTTCTTTAATTTTTGCCACTAACCCCAATACGGTTTTTTTATCTCGTTTAGCAGTTAGTGAAAATTTATTATTATGTCTAAGTTTAGCGGTAGCACTTTTATTCCTTCAGTACCATGAAAAGTCTCAAAACAAGTATCTATATTTGGCTATAGTTCTAGGTGGTTTAGCACCTTTAGTTAAGGTGACAGGATTATATATTCTAGCTTCTCTAGTCGCTTTACTATTATTCCAAAAAAATTGGCGAGATAGCTTAATCGCTTCTCTGACGGCAGTTTTATCCCTAGGTTTGTATTACCTTTACGGTTGGTTTTATGATTTTAGTTGGTTTTTAACTACTCTCCAAGAACATAAAAATCGCTTTACGGATTTTGCTATGTTAAAAAATCTAGTTTTACCTACAGTTTTTTTTGAGGATGGTTGGTTAATTTTTAGTTGGATTACTCTACTGTTAGTTGCCAGATTTCCTTTAAAAATATCTAAAATACGATTAGTTATTTTTCCTATATTAATCTATACAATTCTTCTTATTTTTTCTGGCGCTCAAAGCCATTACTATGCTTGGTATGTAATTCCTTACTATGGATTTCTCTTGCTAGTGCTTGGTATATTCTTAGACGATTTTCGTAAAAACTCTGATTTTATCGGTGCTGCCACTATCTTTATTTTTCTTGTCGTTTGGTCGGTGAATTTAAATATTAAGGATTGGGTTTTTAGTTCTCCTTACGGTAGATATTACTTTATTATCGGAACGGCAATTATTTTAGGGGGATTTTTCTTTAATGATTTAACTGAGAAAAAATCGAAAATTTTAACTAATTTTGTCAAGATAATCATGCTGATCGTCTTTTTGGGATTGTTACTAGGTAATCTTAATCTTATCCTTAACTATAAATTGCCAAGTTAAGCGAGTAAAACTAAACAAATAAATCTTGAATTTTCAATTATGACAAACCTCAAACGTTTTCCACTTTCTCATCCCTTATTTTGGGCAATTACCTACTTTATTGCTTTGGGGATTATCTCGGTTATTTTAGGTCAAGATGTTAGTTGGGATTTACGCAATTATCATTTCTATAATCCCTATATGTTATTGACAGGAAGGTTCAAGTATGATGTCCTACCCGCGCAGATACAAACTTTTTTTAATCCCCTGGTTGATGTTCCCTTTTTCGTCGCTGTTTATTATCTGAAACTGCCTCCGATTGTCGTGGGGTTTTTAATGGGAGGATTTCACGGGTTAAATCAATGGTTAGTTCACCTAATTACCTATCATTCCCTCGATAAAGTTTCCGAAAGATACAAGATAACTCTAAGCATAGCGGCAGCGATTACCAGTATTTTTGGGGCAGCCTATATCTCGGAGTTAGGAACCAGTATTGGTGATAATACCACCAGTGTTTTTGTTCTGGGAGGATTATTTTTTATAGTTAGTAGTTTAGGGAAAAATCTGCCAATTCCCTCTAAAAATACTCTTTTAGCTGGATTCTTACTAGGATTAGCAACGGGGTTGAAATTAACCAATGCTTTATATAGTATTAGCTTTTTGGTAGCTATTAATTTTTTACCTAATTCTTGGTCTGATAAATTGCGTAACCTCCTGTTATCAATTCTCTCAATGGCCGTGGGTTTTAGTCTCACTGCTGGTTATTGGATAATCTTAATGTGGACAAAGTTTGCTAATCCTCTTTTTCCCTTCTATAATAAAATATTTCAATCTCCTTATATTGAGACCGACTACAATTTTAAAGGGATACAATATTTGCCTAAAGATATCTGGCAATGGTTGTTTTATCCTGTTTATTTTATCCATAGACAAACTCTTGTCTCTGAGGTTCCTTTCCAAGATAGCCGATTAGCTATCACCTATTTATTGATAATTTTACTAATATTAGTAATTATTTTTTGTGCTATTTTTAAGCGCAATCTATCCTCTGAACCTGACTTAACCCACGGTGCAGTTTTAGGGTTTTTACTGCCTTTTTATCTGACCGCTTACTCTATTTGGTTAGTGGGATTTTCTATCTATCGTTATCTGATACCATTAGAATTAATCAGTCCCGCTTTAATTATCTTGATTATTGCCTATCTTTATCCTCGCAAGAAACCTTTATTAATCATAAATCTGCTAATATTTTCCTTAATTGTCACTACGGTTAAACCGATGGATTGGTGGAGAATGGGATGGTCAGATAATTATTTTGGTATCGATAGTCAAGCATTAAAACCCTACGAAAATTCCACGATTGTTATCTGGGGAGATGAAGGAACATCTTTTATCGTCCCTTATTTTCCCGCTTCGACTCGTTTTGTGAGACTCAAAGGCAATACTGGAGTCAGTGAGGGAACTTTAATGCGAAAAAATGCCGAGACATTTATTGCTAATACTCCCCCAGAATCTCTCTACATTCTCCAGACGGACTTTAATAAAAAATCTCCTGATATAGTGGGGGATTTAGCGAAGGAAAATCTCGTTATTGATTTCCAAAGTTGTCAACCCTTTCCCACCAAAATCGAAAAATTTAATCTCTGTCGTCTTCAGAAAAAGTAATTCTCTACCTTTTATCTGTAATGATTTATCTATTGACCGTTAACTACAATTGCGCGGAATTAATTAAGCGTTTAATCGCTTCCCTCGACGATGACTTATCTGCTACTCTCATCATTGTTAACAATTCCACTGAAGATAAAAATATCCAATCTTTAGCAGCGCAAAGAGTCAAGATTATTGAAGCGGGGGAAAATTTAGGATTTGGGAAAGGATGTAATCTGGGACTTGATTGGATTTATCAACAAGACAGAGAAGCTATCGTTTGGTTAGTTAATCCTGACGCTTACTTATTACCCGACTCTCTGGAGAAAGCAAGCAAATTTTTTCAGCAATATCCGGAAGTTGCCATCGCTGGTACAGAAATTTACGAACCGGATGGTAAAATCTGGTTTGGTTGGGGAAAATTTAATGCCAAAATCGGCACAATTAACGTGGTGGAGGAATCCTTAGACTATGGAGATAAACCCTATCTTATTCCTGACTGGGTGACGGGATGCAGTTTATTAATTAATTTCTCGAATTTTTCCACTTGTCCCCATTTTGATCCCGATTACTTTCTCTACTACGAAGACTTTGATTTTTCCCGAAGATACGCAAATCAAGGCTATTTAGTTGTTGTTACCAATCAGATTAAAATTATTCATGAACCATCTTCTATCACCCGTCGCTATGGTTATCTAAGACTAACTCATAATATCTATAGTTATCTTCTCAGTCTCGAAAAACATACAACTTTAACTATCCTTGTTTATCGCTTGCTGCGGATGAGTTTTATGTCTTTACTGATCCTTCCTATTAAACCAAAATTCTCCCTAGCTAAGTTAGAAGGAATTCAACTCTATTGTCAAAGAATTATCACTAAACCGCGTCTAGGTTGAAACCCTTAGTTTTGCCGCTTCTGGCATTATTCTTACTAAATCCTGTTTAAAAGCTATAGGAGAGGGGGAAGTGGCGCGTAGTGGTGATGGTGAGCTATGTTGCTGATCTAGTCTGACAAGTCTAATGACCCGAAAAATAAGGAAGAGTGAGCGATTCATGTTAATTTTTATTAAGAAGAGATCTTTGATGAGAACAGACAACTATGAACTTCGAGATTCCCAGTGCCGTAAAAACTTGGTCACAATTTGGCCATCCCATTCTCATGTGGGTTTTATTAGGATTAACTATCTATGCCCTCTATTCGGGGCTACAATGGCGACGGACGCGTACAGCAGATAAGGACCTAAAAAAACAATTATTGCCCAAGGATTTTCGCACTAAACACTATCAAATTGGCTCCCTAATCCTCGCTTTAATGGTCTTGGGGACGATCGGGGGTATGGCGGTGACTTATATTAATAACGGTAAATTATTTGTCGGTCCCCATCTGCTGGCCGGTTTAGGGATGGTGGGTTTAATCTCGATCAGTGCCGCTTTAGTACCTTTAATGCAAAAAGGGAATGAATTGGCCAGAATCACTCATATTACCCTTAATGTCGTCATTTTAGGTCTTTTTGGCTGGCAAGCCTTCACGGGAATGGATATAGTCCAGCGTATTCTCAGCAAAATGTAAGAAACTCTGAACAGATAGGATGCGTCATCAGACGCATCTAACTCTAAAAAGTGCTTTCAAAATTAATCACAAGTTATAGAATCTTTCTGACGGGTAGAAACAAAAACCAAAAAATCAAAATAAAGAGATATGGAGTTTCTCATAAAGATGAAGTGTAACCTAATGTAGTCGTACAAAATAAAATGAGATGACTATTGAGGAGAAGACAAGTCGCGGAAAATCTGGCTGGCGATGGCTGCACTGCGGCGAATTTGTTCAATTTCGGAAAGACTTTGCCAATTTTCGGTTTCGATAGTGGTTTCGCTCTGGCCATTACGCATAGTATAGGCGTAGGGACGGGCAAAAACCTCTAAATCTTCTGGAGACCATTGGGGAAAAAGCTCGCTAAGACAAACAACAAGGCGCTCAAATTTATCTAGTTGACTATTAACTAGATTTTCAGCACTTTCTATTAGACGATTTAAATGTTCGGCCGGCAGTAAAGAGGCAAATTTATCAAAGATATTAGACTGGGGTGAAACGGAAACAGTCGGGAATTTTTGCTGTAAACTGCTAAAGAATCGATGAGCTTGTGCTTCAAGCACCGTCGCTTCTAGTCCTTCACACAGAGAAAAAGGCGTTTCTGTCACGTCTAAGGGATGATTACTCTCCACATCGGTTACATCCCAGGGATAGGTGACTTCTTCTTCAATCAGGATTGCCAGAAGTTCCCAGGTAATCTGTTCAGATAGGGATAAATGACTCATAAATAACACTCCATATTTTAGCCTTTGTGGTGTTCAATGAGTAACTACATCTCGGTTTTGACAATTCCCGAAGCTATCAATAGACTTCTGCTGCAAGTCAGACAAAAGGCACTCTTGCCATAGTAGCAATAATCAACCCTTGTATATTATTATTAACTATTTTTTCAGTTTTGCCAGGGGTTGATCGGAAAAGTGGCATACTACCATTTTTCTAAAGTAATGGCAGAGATAGTTAATGGGACTTAAACAAATTTCAAGCCCAAACAAAGCCGGGAGCATCTCACTTACGCGATAAGTAATTATACTTAGCCTAAAAGCCACTCTTAATCGTGTCTTGGAACGAAATAGAGGCTTTTAAAGACTGCGTACATGGAGAATTAAAACAAGAATTACCCTCGAAAAGCCTATTTTTCCACTAAGTATTTATGCTCATTGCAAAGGTGAGATGCTCCCAACAAAG
>NZ_CAIP01000057.1 GCF_000297435.1 Microcystis sp. T1-4
AGTCCCGAACAAATAGCAGGTCGTCTGAAAAGAGCCAGTCAAGAATCTCTCAGTCACGAAACCATCTATCAAATGATCTATCAGAACTATCACGGATGTGGAGAGTACCAGAAATATTTACGCCGGGGGCTTTGTCAAAGAAAGAGTCGAGGCGGAGCAAAAAGTAAGCGTGGAGGGATTCCAGGGCGTGTAGATATCAGCGAGCGACCAGTAATTGCTGACCAGAAAACTGAAATCGGTCATTGGGAAAGTGACACAATGATTGGAGGCAATCATCTAGGAGTTCTCGTTACTCATGTAGATAAAGCCTCGAAATTTTTAGTAGCAGGATTAGCCAAAAACAAAACCGCATCGGAAATCAATAGAGTCACAGAAAAACTTTTTCAAGAGATTCACCCTGACAAAAGAAAAACCTTTACTTGTGACAACGGCAAAGAATTTTGTGGACATCAAGAGTTGAGTCAGAAACTAGGAGCAGATTTTTATTTTGCTACTCCTTATCATTCGTGGGAGAGGGGATTAAACGAGCATACCAATGGACTGTTAAGACAATTTTTCCCCAAGGGAACGAATTTTAAAATCGTTAAGCCAGAGGAGGTGGAAAGAGCCGTAAACTTGATTAACAATCGTCCTCGAAAATGTCTTGACTATCGTACCCCGAATGAGGTATTCTATAAAGGTAGATCAGACAGTGATGCAATTCAGACTTGAATTGGCCTATTCTCGGTAAAATCGTCTTATGAGGGGAGAATTATTAGTAGCCTGGGCAGCACAACAAAAATCCTTCGATAGCAATTCTGCTGTGAACAGCCAAACGGTGGGAGACATTCCTGAACTGGTTCTTGTCTTGATCCTGCTGCTACTGATTGCCACTGCTGTGGCTCTAGTAACCCAGCGATTACGCATTTCCTATGTGGCAGGTTTAGTCTTAGCAGGATTACCGATTACCGATCTGTTATCTCGTCGTATTGGCTTAGATCCGTTTTTAGTGCTTAACCTTTTTCTGCCGATTCTGATTTTTGAAGCGGCGATTAATACCGATATCAGCCGTCTTCGCAGCACCTTTAAACCGATCGCTCTGCTGGCAGGACCCGGCTCGGTTTTTTCTGCGGCGATTATTGCAGTTTTGGTAAAATTCGGGCTGGGGCTAGATTGGATTCCCGCCTTACTGGTGGGAGTGATTCTGGCAAATACCGATACTGTCTCGATGATTGCCGTCTTTAAAGAAATTCGGGTTCCCTCTAGGCTCTCGACTATTGTGGAAGGGGAAACACTATTTAATGATGCAGCCGCACTCGTCACCTTTAATTTGCTCTTGGTGATTTACGCGACTGGAACCATCAGCACCACACAAGTCATCAAGGAAGTGTTGATCGTTGCTCTGGGTGGGGGATTAGTGGGCGCTGTCCTAGGCTACCTGTGTCTGCCTATCTATGTGCGCTTACGGGATCCGCTTAGTAGCCTTTTGCTTACGGTTGCGCTTGCCTTGGGAGCTTTTCAACTCGGGCAGTTTTTGGGTGTATCGGGAGCGGTAGCGGTAGTTATTGCCGGACTTGTCTTTGGTAACTTGGGGCTGCCTCGCAGCGCCTCTGCATCCGATCGCATTACCCTGATCAGTTTTTGGGAATATGCCGGTTTTATCGTCAATACTTTTATTTTTCTGCTGATTGGCATTGAAATCAATCCCTTGACCCTATGGCAAACCTTGCCATCGATTGTGCTGGTCATTTTGGCTTATCAATTGGGGCGTATTCTGTCAGTATATTCGTTACTATCGGTACTTCGCTGGATCGATCGACCAATCCCCTTACGCTGGCAACATATTCTGATTTTGGGCAACATCAAGGGTTCACTCTCCATGGCCCTAGCGGTGGCCATTCCTTTGGCTCTAACAGGGCGGGAATTGATCATCGAGCTAGTCTTTGGGGCTGTGTTATTTTCTCTGGTTATCCAAGGATTAGCCTTACCTTGGTTAATTAAAAAGCTCAATATTAGTCAGGTTTCGGCAGTAACACGGCATATTGGCCAGTTACAGCTGCAGTTGATCGCCTCGAAAGCGGCACAAGATGAGTTAGCCAATTTACTGAAATCCGGCGTTTTACCGAAAGCAGTGTACGAAGAACTGTGGGCATCTTATCAGGCAAAAGTGGCGGTATCGGAACGGCTGCTGCGGGATGCTTATAATCAGTCTCGATCGGGGCAAATGGAGCCTAACTACGGTCAGTTAGATGCCATTCGACGACGATTGTTCCTCGCCGAGAAGGCAGCCCTGGGGGATGCACTTCGCAAACGCATTGTACCAGAAGATTTGGTACAATCCTACGTTAAAGGTTTGGATGAGAAACTTCTATCGTTGGACGATGATTAGTTTGAATGCCGAGGTAATCGATCATAGGTTTGACGAATTCCGGACGAGTAACCACCAGAATAGTTGAGTCTGCTTCTAGGACGGTATTGCCGTTGGGAATCTCTAAACTGGCAGAAGGGTGACACTGATAGCCAATAATGAGCGAACCGGTCGGAAAGTTGGCATCTTGAGCAATTTGGGCAACGGTACGCCCAGCTACATAACAATCCTTGGGGACGGGCAGCTTTAGCACCTCCACTTGTCCCTGTTCAAAGTGCATCATCGATTCTACTTCGGGGTATTCGATCGCATTGGCCATGGTGACAACGGCTAAATCAATCGTGCTGATGATGTGACTAGCTCTAGCAAGACGATAGGCTTCGAGAAATTCGCGATCGCACATTCTCACCACAATATGGGAAATGCCATAACTTCTAGACAAGGTGACTAGGGCTAGATTCATCGCATCGTCCCTCAATGCGGCAACAACCGCCTTAGCTTGTCGAATCCCCGCCTCTAGCAGAACTTTCGTGCTGACAGCGCTCCCCTCAAAGGCCATGACACCAATTTTTTCCCGGGCAAACCGACAAGCTAAAGGGTCCACATCAACGATGGCGACGGTGTGTCCCAAGTCTAAAAGTTGTTGGGCTAAACCTAGCCCCATCATTCCCGCCCCACCAATTAAAACGTACATAGCGGCTCTTTACTTAACAAACTTGACTTCTAGGAAATAATGGATGGATGAGGCTGCACCTATCCACCCTAGATATCTAAATCTGCGGGGCTAAATTTCTTGTGAATCTGAGGAAAACCTAACTGTTTAATCACTTGATGTTTGCGTTCTTCCTCAAGGAATTGCAAATTATTATAATTAACCCAGTGAATACAGTTAACTGGACAAGTCTCGATCGCTTCTTGAATAATTTCTTCTTCGTCACCGTCCTGATTATAGACGCGAGAGCGACCGTATTCGCCTTCAATAAAAAAGGTATTGGGGGCAACGTGGGCGCAGTGTTTACAACCAATACAAGTGACCTCATCGACGTAAACCGCTTTCTGGCGCTGTAAACCACCCAATTCAGGCTCAAAACCAGTGCGATCGGGGGAATCTCTTAGGAATCCCCCTAACTCTGGTTCAAAACCAGAGCGTTCGGGAGAAAAATCAGCCATTAGGCACTCCAACGTTGTACCACTAGACGAATAGAACCATCAGTATTTTTTTCCTGTGCTGCCACCTGAAAACCCTGTTTAGCAGTTTCTGCCAGAATGGTGTGGTAGGCATAACCTTGATTTACTTTTCTTAAAAATCCTTCTACGGTTAGGGGTTGTTGCCAGTATTGCAAATCGGCAACTAACTCGTACTCGTTACCATTCCAGCGAAAACCGATATCGTAATTGTTATCTTGCTCGATTACCACCTCTGCGGTTAAAGTTTGACCTTGATAACCTTTGACGGGGTGGGAACCCTCTTTCCATTCCATCCCCATATCGCTCAGGGCGGCTTTTAGGTAGGATAGATCGCGGATTTTGGTTTTGATATTGCTAAAGTGTGACATGGTTTTTCAGTGGCTTAAATAAAGGGATCGGGAAAGATGAAAAATTACCAGTCTCTAAAAGTGGCCGCGTTGCTGACTTTCTCTGACTGGCTGACGGTTTGATGGTAATAATCCGAGGTTTTCTCTTGAGACATCAGCTGCCCGAGTTGTGCCTCGATCGCCGCCGTCACCTCTTGACAAGATGAACCGACTATGCCTGTCACCTTTTCCATGACGCGACCATCGGGATAGATGATAAACTCTAGGCTTTCCATGCTCATAGGTCTTCTCGGCGTGATCTGGGGTTTGCAAAGCTCCCTATCGTTTTAATTTACGATAGTTTGCTAATCGTAGCAATCTGGTTAAAATTTTAGCAAAACTTTATATTATCTCTACCAACCACTTTCATGTTTTGTAAGTTTCCCGTAACTTTTCTTTACCGTCAAGGGCGAACTTTAACCTAGTGGGCATAATTTAACAAAACTACACAAAAAAGACGACCTGAAGCGATAAATTGAAAATAAAGGAGATGCAACGGCGAACCACGACCGCCGAGATCATAGAATTTTGTCTATAGGAATCAGAAGAGATATGAATAAACAAACAGCCAGCGATCGCCTTCGGATTGGTGTTTTAGGTTTTGGTGGTTTGGGACAGGCTGCCGCTAGAATTCTCGCCCCCAAACAGGAAATGCTTTGGACTGCCGCCGCCGATAAAGCTGGTTTTGCATACCACAAAGACGGTCTAGATGTCAATACCTGTAACAAAATTTATCATGACCGGGGTTCGATCGGTTATCTGGAAAATTACGGCAGTCTCAGCGAGAACAGTATCGAGGAATTAATCAAAACTGCCGACGTAGAGGGCTATTTTCTCGCCTTGCCGAATTTACCTAACAATTTCATGGCCGATATCGCTAAAACTTTCATTCGCTTAGGTTGGCGCGGGGTTTTAGTCGATGCTCTCAAACGTACCAGCGCCATGGCACAAATCTTAGCACTACAAACAGACCTAGAAGCCGCCGGCATCACCTACATGACCGGCTGCGGTGCTACCCCCGGACTGTTAACTGCGGCCGCTGCCCTAGCTGCCCAGAGTTATGCAGAGATTCACAGCGTTAAAATCACCTTTGGCGTGGGAATCGCCAACTGGGAGGCTTATCGTGCCACTATTCGCGAAGATATCGCCCATTTACCCGGTTACGACCCAGAAACAGCCCACCAGATGAGTGACGCGGAAGTGGAAATGCTGTTAAATAAAACCAATGGCATTCTCAGCCTCGAAAATATGGAACACGCCGACGATATTATGCTGGAATTGGCTGGAATCTGTGGACGCGATCGGGTTTCCGTCGGCGGTGTGGTGGATACGCGCAACCCGAAAAAGCCCTTAAGTACCAATGTTAAGGTCACGGGGCGGACTTTTGAAGGCAAAATTTCCACCCATACCTTCACTTTAGGCGATGAAACCAGTATGGCGGCTAATGTCTGCGGGCCGGCTTTCGGTTATCTGAAAGCGGGGGTTTCCCTGCATCGTCGCGGTATCTACGGATTATGGACAGCAGCGGAGATTATGCCGCAATTTGTGCGCTAGGGGTTTCTCTGGCGTAAAATAGCTAAAACTTTCGGGAAAATAGCGGGTAAGGGAGCGATCGCTTCTAGGCTCTCTCCCGTGACCGGATGTATTAAAATTAAACGATGGGCGTGGAGTAATTGCCCGGGTAGATTAATCCCGATGGAACGACCAGAACTATAGAGGGGATCCCCAAGAATCGGATGACCAATGTGGCTGCTATGAACGCGAATTTGATGAGTTCTGCCAGTTTCTAGGCGAAATTCCATTAAGGTGTAGTTGCCTAGTCTTTCCTTGACTTGCCAGTGGGTGACGGCATTTCTACCGCCTTTTTCCACGGCAATAATAGCCATCTTTTGGCGATCGCTGCGGTGACGACCGATCGGCAGATCAATTGTACCTGTTTCGCTTTTGGGGACACCGTGGACGAGGGCCATGTATTCCCGGCGGGCAGTTTTGGTTTTTAATTGTGCCTGTAGGTGTTGATGGGCCTGGTCGGTTTTGGCAACAACGATCGCACCCGTGGTATCCTTATCTAGGCGGTGAACTATGCCGGGCCGTTGAACTCCACCGATTCCGGCTAAATTTGGGCAGTGATGTAGTAAAGCGTTGACCAAGGTTCCCGATTCGTGGCCGGGGGCCGGATGAACCACTAAATCGGCTGGTTTATTGATAATAATCAGATATTCGTCTTCGTAAAGAATATCAAGCTCGATCGCCTCGGCGGTTAATTCGAGGGGTTGACTGTCGGGAATGGTAATCTTTAGGCGATCCCCTTGAGCAACTTTAGTATTTTTATTAGTGCAAATTTGACCGTTTAACTGTATATATCCCTGTTCTATCAGTTTTTGCAGTCTCGATCTCGATAAATCGGGCAATTGTGACCCCATCCAAGCATCTAAACGTTCTTTTTTTCCCGCAACTTCTAAGTTTAATTGCTTCATCGATTTTTAGTGATCAGGGTGTAAGGTTTAGGAGAATCGAGAAAAACTGACTGGAGATTATTTAAACTTAGCTCAACAATTCCAGTTATTTTAACAGTAATTGAACTTGCTCTGGCTGCTTGAGATAGAAATCTTGGGATTAAATTTTCCTGATTTTTAACGACAAAAGCCAAAGCAAATCAGTAGAGATTTACTCATACCCAAAAAAATAGAGAGACGTTGATTATAGCAACGTCTCTAGATCAGAAATTAATCAATCAGAGTAAGCCAAGCTGTTTTAAACAAGCGAATTTTGCCCACTTTAGTCACTGAAAATGCTATTTAAAACTCCTGAAACGATCGAAACCACGATCGAACCGAATAAAGCAGCAAAGAATGATTCTACCTGAAAACCAGGGATAAAATAGGAGGCTAAAGAAAAGGAAATGGCATTAACCACAAAAATAAATAACCCTAGGGTCAAAATAGTTAAAGGCAGGGTAAAAAGAATCAACAGGGGTCTAACAATAGCATTAATTAAACCCAAGACGACAGCAGCTATCAAAGCCACGGTAAAATTTTTAATTTCTATACCTGGTACTATTTGCGCTGTAATCAATAAAGAGACGGCGGTAATCAACCAACGGAGGAAAAAAGATAACATAAGTCCATCCATCTAAGATAGTTCATCCTCATCCATTTTAATCGCCATCGCCCCTTAAAGAGACGGAAGTTTTCAGGAGATGACAACGAAAACCGACATTGACTGCTTCCGCTGCCCGAAAACCAGAGCGGGAACATAGTATTGTAAAGTTTCAATACAAATATAGTCAGATATAGTCAGGCATGGTAATATATAGACATGAAACTATCAGACTATGCAAAAAAAACAGGAATAAGTTATCGAACGGCTTGGAGGTGGTGGAAACAAGGGAATTTAACAGGCTATCAATTGCCTTCTGGTACAATTATCACAACGGATGACAACCATTCAAAACCCGACGCTGAGTTAAAAGACAACGGAC
>NZ_CAIP01000056.1 GCF_000297435.1 Microcystis sp. T1-4
CTTAAATGCTTTCTAGCATATCTCTTTCTAGCCTTTTGGTAGTTGTTTGATTGAGGTTGACCTTTTCTAAACTTTTTGGATTTTTTCCGATTCAAACGGTTTAATCTTTTTTCCGCTTTGCGATAGTATTGCGGTATCTCTACCGTTTCCCCATCACTGTTAGCGTAGAAAACTTTTAAACCTACATCCAATCCCACACATCTTTTAGTCGGTTCTAGTGGTTTTGCGTATTCCCGAATATCAACGCTAAGGCAGAATTGGACATAATAACCATCCGCTCGTTTAACAATCCTAACTCGTTTAATTTGGTCAATAGGATAAAAGTTTAGGTCTCTAGTTCCTTTCAGTTTAATCGTGCCAATATTTTTCTTATCTGTGAAAGTAATTTTCTTTCTATCATCCGATAGTTTCCATCCACAGTTTTTATATTCCACAGAACGATTATTTTTCTGAAACTTGGGATAACCCTTTTTACCTTTTATTTTTTTCTTACAATTGTCATAGAAATGGGCAATAGCTGACCAGGCCCGTTCGGCCGATGCTTGTCTAGCCATAGAATTTAGAGTATCGACAAACTTGAACTGTTTGGCGAGAACTGCACAATATTTATTGAGAGAATATTTATCGATTTTGTCTTCCCTCTTGGCATCCATCCAAAGCCTTAAAGCCTTATTACGGATGAATTGTACTGTACGAATAGCTTCATCTATGGCAGAACACTGACTTGGTTTGACCACGGCTTTCATTTCTAAGACAATCATTGCTTATCGACCTCAAACAACTTATTTTGTCTTAACCTATACAGCATAGATTGTCAAGATTTTAGTCGTGCTTCGCTGTTTTATATTGGTCGGGGTTTCATCCCGTCGCTAAGCGCGAGGGTCTTCACCCCGACATTTGAGATAAAATCTGAGTGCAGCAGGACGGCACGGCAGCAGCGATCGCTGATAAATTGGTAGCGAGGGGAGTCCCCAAACAAAACATCGTTTTAGCTTACCATGGGCCCCATGTGCGACAATATACCGAGTTTGCCCTTGGCTAAAACCATTAATTGATGACTTTGCCCATACAAGTTTTACCCCAAGACGTAATCGATTTAATTGCCGCAGGAGAGGTAATCGACTCTTTAGGCGCTGTGGTGCGAGAATTAGTCGAAAATGCCATTGATGCGGGGGCGGATAGGATTAACATCGATATATCTCCCCAAAACTGGCGAATACAAGTATCGGATAACGGGAGGGGAATGTCTAGAGAGGATTTGCAACTGTGTAGCTATGCCCACAGTACCAGCAAAATCCGCCAACGGGACGATCTTTGGCAGATTACCAGTCTCGGATTCCGTGGTGAAGCTTTGCACAGTATCGCACAGGTGGCGCGTCTGCGGGTTGCCAGTCGCCATGATGATGATTTAGGTTGTTATTGTCTTTACAATCACCAAGGCGAGCCGGATAATTTAGAAACGATTCCTATAGCTATCGGCACTATCGTCACGGTAGAGAATCTCTTTGGTAACTTTCCTGTGCGTCGTCAAGCTTTACCGTCAATTAGCAAACAATTAAAGGATATACAGACTTTAATTCATAATTTTGCTCTCTGTCATCCCCAAATTACTTGGCAGGTTTTCCAAGATCATCAAGATTGGTTACGCATTAGTCCGGGTAAGGATGCCAGTCAAATATTACCCCAATTAGTTAAATCTCTGCATTTTAACGATTTAGCATCGCTAAAACTTGACTTAACGACTCCTGACGCAGAATCGGCTCAAATTGAATTAGTCATTGGGTTGCCCGATCGCATTTCTCGCCATCAACCGGATTGGGTTAGAATTGCTGTTAATGGGCGAATGGTGCGCTCATCGGAGTTAGAACAGGCAATATTTAAAGCTTTCGCTCGCACAGTCCCTAAAGATCGCTATCCCGTTTGTTTTCTCCATCTACATCTTAACCCCCGTTCGATCGATTGGAATCGTCACCCAGCTAAAGCGGAAATATACCTGCATAACCTCATTTTTTGGCAAGAACAGATAATTTCAGCCATAGACAAGGCGTTAGGACTAAATCCCGAACATATACCTGAAAAAGCGCAAAATCAGCGCATCAGTCAAATTCTCAAGGCTGCCGAGGAAAAAAGCACCTATACAATAGGGGAAAAATCCTCGAAAAATCGGCTGGAATTAAAGGCATTGGCCCAAATTCACCAAACTTACATAGTTGCCGAACATCCTAACGGATTATGGTTAGTGGAACAACATATTGCCCATGAGCGGGTTTTGTACGAACGTTTAGAGGATAACTGGGAAATTGTGCCGTTAGATACTCCGATCATCTTAAATCAGTTAACTACTCGACAAATCGAACAATTACAACGTTTAGGATTAGAAATTGCCAGTTTTGGCGATCGCTCTTGGGCAATTCGTAGTATTCCTGTTCTACTCAAAGAACGCGAGGATCGGGCTGATGCTTTACTAGAATTAAGTTTAGGAGGCGATTTACAAACTGCTCAGGTTGCTACCGCTTGCCGGAGTGCTATCCGCAACGGTACAGCTTTAAGTTTAGAAGAAATGCAGAATTTACTCGATGATTGGCAAAATACCCGTAATCCCCGCACCTGTCCCCACGGAAGACCGATTTACTTATCCTTAGAAGAAACTTCCCTCGCTCGCTTCTTCCGTCGTCATTGGGTAATCGGCAAAAGTCACGGCATTTAATCAGTGATCAGTTATCAGTGATCAGTTATCAGATGTGAGTTTTCAGTTTACTGATTACTGATTACTGTTCACTGTTCACTGAAAATTGGCAGATATGGTGAGGGAAAAACGAAAAGTGCTGCCTTTACCTAATGCACTTTCCACCTCGATTTGACTTTGGTGTAATTCCACTAAACGACGGGTAATCGCTAAACCGATACCACTACCCCCAGAATAACGGGAACGAGAGCGATCAGCCCGCCAAAAGCGCTCGAAAATAAAGGGTAAATCCGCTGCTGCAATGCCGATTCCCGTATCGATAACGGCAATTTGTAGGCGATTTTTGTCCCTTGTCACTTGCAGGGTAATTGTGCCATTATCAGTGTAACGAATGGCATTACCGAGCAGATTAACTAGGATTTGTTCGAGGCGATCGGGATCGGCCATGACAGCTGGTAAATTGGGGGGACAATCTAACTGTAAAGTCGGTCCATCTTCTAATAGTTGATCGGCAAATTTTTCGATGAGAGAATTTAACAAAGGTAATAAATTAACAGGTTGCAGTTTAATCGAAAGATAACCAGATTCCGCTCGTGATAGTTCCTGTAGATCGTGGGTTAAACGTTCTAACCTGCGGGTTTCTTTCACTAATTTCTGATAAAGTTCTGGATTAGGTTCGATCGCACCATCGGCTAATTCTTCTAAATATCCCCGTACCACAGTTAAAGGGGTGCGTAATTCGTGGGTAAGATCACCGATTAATTCCTGTCGCCTTTTTTCCACATCGGCTAAACTAATCGCCATCTGATTAAAACTAATGGCTAATTGATTTAATTCCGGTATTTCGCTTTCTGGAACTCTCGCCGATAAATCCCCTTCGGCAAAATTTTTAGTGATTTGTTTTATTTGTTTTACCGGTTTTATAATGCGTTGAGAAACCAAAAAACTAAGATAACCAGCCGCACTTCCTCCCGCAATGAATGACCAAATGGCACTACTATCCCAAGCTGTCTCAAAACCCCTAACCAAGAAAGTTCTCGCTGATCGCACGGTAAAAAATCCCTGCCTTTCTAACTGTTCCAAACGCAAAACAAACATTCGCGGAGAAGATAATTTAGCAATGATAATAAAGCTACTCAATCCCACCACCATAACGAGGAGATGGGATAAAAATAATCTGGTTCCTAAGCTTAATTTTGGTGGCTGCATATTTGTTAAAAAACTCTATTAGTCGTCAATGTTATTGACAGGGTTTATCATAAAGATGAAGTATAAGAGGGTTTGGCATCGACAACCGATTCCAACAAACGAAAACTTTGTACTTCACCATTAAGATAACTGCTATATATTCGGCTACAGCATCTTGAATAAAGGACTCGATCAGGTTCTTGCTGTGGAAGCATCTCCTGTCAAGCTATGCCGTGAGGGGAGAGTAGGTCAAAACCTAACTTTTTGCCGCTCTATGCTATGGTATCAAGATGCGCTACTCTGTTAGGAGATGATTTTGCTTGAGTCATCTGCTCAAAGTGGCGTCTGTTTTTTTAACCCTTACCCCAAAAGAGAATCTTTTCTGTATGCTAGAGGCTAATAATCAGGGAGAGAATCAAATATTTCTCTATGAAGTTGTTTTTTCGGGTTCTTCTGGCTCTTTGCCTCAACGCTTCTCCCAGACAGTCCTGCGAGTACCTAAAAGCCGCATGAGTCAAGAAACACAGCGCCTCCTGCGCCAAGGTGCCAAGATTCTCAGTATAAGGCCTCTGGACCTGGAAACTGTCTCGATCAAGCCTAGTTTACCACCTCAACCCTGGTGGATAGAGATCACCACCAGTCAGCCGAAATGTCTCTATTATTTCGGTCCTTTTGAGAGTTTTTCGGAAGCTTTATCCCATCAATCCGGTTATATCGAAGACCTCCAATCGGAATCTGCCCTGGGAATTAACAGCGAAATTAAACAATGTCAGCCAGAGGTTTTAACCCAAGAAGATTGTTAGTTTATGTATCTAATTTTACAGATTTTTAGGAATAGTTAGCCTCCTCTTGTTTTCGTTTAATAATGCCTTCACCTTCACAGAATTTACAGGGGACGGATTCATTCTCCGTCTCTAGATAGATTCTTCTCTTGCCTTGGCAGTGGGTACAGATAACCTGTTCTTCCCACCAATAATCCTCTAAAAAAGCCTCATCGGTAATATAGGTAAAATCTTCAAACATGGGCTTGTCCTCTTATCGTTCAGATAGCTTAATCTGGATTCATCTTTCCACCTGAGAAATTGAAAATCACTTTTACCCCCATCCTAAAAAAGATCGGGTTCATTCTTCTTGAAACTTAAATTACTTCATATTTATTTATATTTATTAATATATAATGAGTGTTCACTATCAAGCTGGTGTATCTCATATTTGTGACTTTCTGTCACTCATGATGATCAGCAGAAGTTATACTAAATCCGTGGTTCTTCTGGTTTCTGTGTGGAAACGAGGTCTATACTGATAGAATATCTGCCAAATAGCGATTAAAGTCTTGCCCGATAAGCATTTCACCTTACATAAGCAAAAATTATCACACAAAGTCGAGAAGAGCCAATCCGTTTTTAATAGCGTGATTAACACTCCTATAAATTGTTTCTCCCCGCTACCCACTCTCCTATACCTTTTAACGCGGTCCTGCAATTTACTTGGATTACCCGCAGGGAAGACAAAGAACAGGGAATTTTTATCTGCACTTTCAGGAAACGACTGGAATCTTTTCTCTATTAAATTTGGCAAGAATCCTCTTTCAGTGCCTACAAAAATACCGCTTAATTAGGGTTTGCTGAAAAAGTTTGTTGGTGGGGTTAAGGAGTCGGTCGTCAGTAGCCGGTCGTCGAGAGTTTCAGGCTTTGTTGCCCTCTCTTTTTATACCAATTTATGTACTACAAGAGGTCTAATGCAAGGTTTTTGAGAGTCCCAATCCGATTTTCTGGGACTAACATCGGATTTTAACAGGTCAAAAGCCTTATTTTAAAAGGGTTTTACCATTATTCAGCAAACCCTAATTAATTATCTCCTCGAAAAAAAAATCAGGAGCAGAATTTCTACTCCCGATAACCTATTCACTTTAGACTTGCCAATTTATTGGAAGATACTGGCAACTTTGGCGCTTACGTCCGGTTGAGTTTCAGCGTAGATATTTTGACGAGTAGCGGCGATTTCTGTGTAAGCTTGACGCACTTCCGAGTTAACTGCCACCGTTTTCACATCGTAGATACGGGTAGCCAGTTGGGGATAGAAACCGATAGCGACAATCAAAGCGAGGAAAGAGACAGCGATAAAGATTTCTCTGGGTTTAGCGTCAATATATTCTGATTCGTCAGGAAGGACACAGCTAGTACCGAAACAAACTGCTTGTTCGTTACTTTTGTTGGGGAGAATGTTAGTAATATCGCAGGAAGAACCATCTCCGTAGAAAACTTGACGAAGCATGGAGAGTAGATAAATCGGGGTGAGGATTAAACCAACGGAAGCGAGGAAAACAGTCACAACCCGGAAGGTTTGGCTATAAACGTCACTGCTAGTGACACCGATGAATACGGTAATTTCGCTGGCAAAACCGCTCATTCCAGGCAACGCTAGGGAAGCCATGGCCCCGGCAGTAAAGAGAGCGAAGACTTTCGGCATCGCTTGAGCAATCCCACCCATCTCGTTTAAAGCTAAGGTATGGGTGCGGTCATAGGTGACACCAGCAAGGAAGAATAGGACGGCGGCAATTAAACCGTGGGAGAGCATTTGTAACATAGCGCCGCTAATACCCACATCGGTAAAGGAAGCAATCCCTAAAAGGACGAATCCCATGTGTGAAACCGAGGAATAAGCGAGACGGCGTTTCATGTTTTGTTGACCGAAGGAAGCGAAAGCACCGTAGATAATATTGACGACACCGAGAATCGCTAGAATCGGGGCAAAGTAGATGTGTGCATCGGGGAGAAGCTCCATATTAAGGCGTATTAAACCATAACCACCCATTTTGAGGAGAACACCAGCAAGAATCATCGATACAGGTGCAGAAGCTTCACCGTGAGCATCGGGGAGCCAAGTATGGAGGGGGAAGATGGCCAGTTTGACTCCGAAAGCGATTAATAAACCAGCGTAAAGGACTAATTCTAAAGCGAGGGGATAATCTTTAAATCCTAATTCCGCCATATCAAAGGTCATTGCACCACCACCGTAAAGGGCCATGGCTAGACCGGCAACGAGGATGAAGATAGAAGCGGCGGCGGTGTAGAGTAAGAATTTAGTGGCGGCATAACGACGTTTTTGACCACCCCAGATGGAAACGAGTAGATAAACGGGAATTAACTCGATTTCCCACATTAAGAAAAATAATAATAAGTCTTGGGCGACGAAAACACCAATCTGAGCGGCGTAGAGCAACAGCATCAGGAAGTAGAATAAACGGGGTTTGCGGTCCACTTGCCATGCGGCCAAGATAGAAAGGGTTGTCACTAATCCTGCTAATAAAACTAACGGTGCCGAGATACCATCTACCGACACCGCCCAACTTAAACCTATTTGGGGAACCCAATCGATTTTTTCTACTAATTGTAGGTTGGGGTTGCTTAAATCATATTTTTGTAAAAAGACGTAGCACATTAATATAAAGTCTGCTAGTCCGACTCCAAGAGCGAACCAACGAACGGTTTTTCCTTCCTTGTCGGGGATTACAGGGATTAGGAAAGAGGCAAGCAAGGGGAGCAAAATGATGGCAGTGAGCCAGGGGAAGTTAGCCGTTAGCATGGCAGTAAGAAAAAATACCTATTTCGTTATGTGTTCATTTTATGCGACTTTGTAAAATTTTGTAAATATTTTTTCTCCTACCTTTACCATAGACTTTTATCTATAGTTGCCGCATGATCATCGATTAACCCAAATAAGCTTGTTTGACCCGCTCATCCCTGAGTAAATCCCCGGCTTCTCCCGCGATAGTCAAGCGTCCCGCTGCCAAAACATAGCCGCGATTGGCAGTTTCTAGGGCTAAATGGGCGTTTTGTTCCACTAACAGGATAGTTACTCCCGATTCGTTTAATTGACGGATAATACTGAAGATTTCTCTCACTATCTGCGGCGCTAGTCCTAAACTGGGTTCGTCTAGTAACAATAACTTGGGACGACTCATTAAAGCTCTGGCGATCGCCAGCATCTGTTGTTCCCCACCGCTTAGGGTTCCCGCTAACTGCTCTCGGCGCTCCGATAGTCGGGGAAAAAGTTGCCACTGCTCTTCGATATCGCTTTTTACTGCTAGGCGATCGCTTCTGGTATAAGCACCTAACTGCAAATTTGTCAAGACTGTTTGACGCGCTAAGATTCTTCTCCCTTCCGGACTATGGGCAATTCCCCGCTTAACGATTTCATGGGGCGGTAAATGGGTAATATCTTGACCCTGATAGATTATTCGCCCCGTCTTTGCCGTTAAAAGCCGAGATATTGTCTTTAGAGTCGTCGTTTTTCCCGCTCCGTTCGCTCCAATCAGGGTGACAATTTCCCCCGTTTCTACCCTTAGGCTAACCTGCTGTAATGCCTTTATTCCGCCATAATTAACCGATAAATCGTTAATTTCTAACATAAACCCCGTCAAATCCCAATAGGATCACTATAGCAGTGATCCGTTACCAGTTATCAGTGATCAGTTACCAGTGATCAGTTACCAGTGATCAGTTATCAGTTACCAGTGATCAGATGTGAGTTTTTAGTCAGGGATAAGGAGGAAGCCTGAACATTTGTACTGAATTTTCCAAGACGCATTATTGAGTGAGGGGTATTGAGTAGCATTAACAGTGCTGTCTTTTCACTGCTTACTGTTTACTGATAACTGTTTACTGATAACTGTTTACTGATTATCTGCCTAAAACTTCCAAGACCACCGGGGCAACTCCCGATTGGAAGACACCGATAATCGCTGCCGCACCTCTGGATAGGTCGATGACGCGACCACCAGTAAACGGACCGCGATCGTTAATTCGCACCACCACCGAGCGCCCATTACGCAGATTAGTTACCCTAACCCTAGTGCCGAAAGGTAGATAGCGATGAGCGGCAGTTAAACCACCAGAGTTAAAAGTCTCACCACTAGCGGTGCGACGACCGTGGAAACCAGGACCATACCAAGAGGCCATTCCCTGTTTACGAGGCCGGCTGCTGGTTTTTGTCCCTTGGGTTGTTTTTGGCTTCTCTGGCGGTGTGACTGAGGCAGGATTGCTGGCCGGAACCGGTTTGACTTGATTGGGTTGTGATTGGGGTTGTATCGTCGAAGGAATGGCCTCTTGGGGCCGGGGTGTAACGCTTGCAGGGACGGTATTTTCTTTGTCCACTAGGGACTCCAAAGTTTTTAGAATTTCGTTAGCATTATTTTGAGGCGAACGTGATACTTTGATATCTGAATCGAATGTTCGACTATTGGAAAAAGCGGACAGAACGGTTTGAGAAGTGGACTCGATGACAGTTTGACGATCTATGCTAATGTCCGTCAGGCTGTTGCTGAGTCCCGCTGTCTGGGAACAAATTATCGACGCTGTAGTCCCCACTACGGTGAGGGCGGTTATAGCTTGTAGTTTGTTCAATTGTTGTTTGTTCATAGACTTTCTTATTGTGCGTTAGCAAGTTCCCAATGCAAAGCTGAAGGAATTTGCTAACATTCCTTTGAGTTTGCAGAGCTAACTTGGTTGCGTTCTGTTCAACCGTATCACGGAAAATTGGTTGGTCATTACGAGAATTTATATCGTTATCGGGCAAGAGAATCAAAAATTTAAATAAAGGGTTGACGTGCGCTAAAAACCAGGTTAGGATAAAAGGTTTTTAATTTTTTGTGTCCTAGAGGGGGTCAAGGTTAGGAAAACTTAGGGAATTAGTGAAATTTCGAGGGGGAATAATGCTAGTATTGACAAGGGTTTCAAGGATTATCAGCCCCCCGCGATTTCCCTCTATAGCAGCAGATAATGGTTAATAAAACTGTTTTCTTCGCTACAAAAAACTAAATTTTTAAGATCAATGTTAAATCAGACCAAGGATCAGAGATTAAAAATTATAATAGGGGCTTGACAGGCAACTAAAAATAAGCTGTTATTAGCCAAACTTAACTATAGAATCAGAAATGCTGATACAGGCTAATAATAAATCCTGTTTAAAAGGGATAGGGAAGTGGGGAAGTGGGGAAGTGGGGAGTATTTTGCTGTGAACAGTGAACTGAAAACCCGCATCTGAATACTGAATACTCACTCCTAACCCCACGAAACGCTTTTTCGGCAAACCCTATATATATAGATGGCCGAGGTCCGAACGGGTGTGGGGTGTAGGGAAAGAAACCTCTTTCATCTGTGGTGGTGAAAATTTTTTCGTTGGGACTGACTGGAAAGAGGGTGTAGGGTGTAGGGTGTGGGGTGTAGGGAAAGAAACCTCTTTCATCTGTGGTGGTGAAAATTTTTTCGTTGGGACTGACTCCTAACCCCACGAAAAGCTTTTTCGGCAAACCCTATCTAATGTATGTTGGGTTTCCTTGGGTCAATCCAACCGACAAGAGCGGCTATAAAATCTAATATAATCAAGACAGCAGGTCATCCCATAGGTAATTCTCAAATGAATTATAAGATTGAAATAGAACAAGAAGAAGATGGACGATATATTGCTGAAATCGTCGAACTTCCGGGAGTTTTAGTCTATGGCAATAGTCAACAGGAAGCTATTGCTAAAGTTCAAGCACTTGCTTTGCGTGTCTTAGCCGATCAACTTGAACAGGGAGAACTTCCAGAAAATCACCTAAATTTATCATTTGTTGCTCTATGAGTCAATGGTCAGCAACGAAAGCCAAACAAGTTTTAAAAGCATTAAAAAGCATAGGTTGGAAAATTAAACGCAGTGGACTGTTTCAGCTAAAATAGGGCAATAGATTTCGGCTTAAAGTCTTAAATTATAGAATTTATAGCATTTTTCTAATACACCAAATTAACTGAAACAATCCAGTAGGGTGTGTTAGCGATAGCGTAACACACCAATTTAATAATAAATTTGCTGCGTGGGGAGCGGATTATTGATTTTGGTTTTTTAACAGAATTGGTAGCCGCAAACACAAACCCTACCAGATTAAGCGATCGCACTCAACTTAATATCAACAGACTTTCTGTTTCACTATCAAAAAATTCAACAATAATTAAAAAATAACCTCTTAAAATTTCGATAATCTTTGCAGTGGGACTATTACCAATACGAAGATAGATAAATTTTGGTGGATGACCATATAATAGACTGCGCTGATGAAAATCGGCATCTTTAGAGACAATTACAAAATCGTTGAATTTGGCAAATTCCCAGATAAGTGCATCATCAGTATTGATCAGTCCTAAAGTCTTGACGTGCTGAGAATTAGAATATAAATCAATTATTTTATCAATAATCCGATCTGACAAATTTTCATCTAATAACAGTTTCATAAAGAGGTGATAAATAATTTTTTCTCTCGATCAGCAGCAAAAGCCAAACAAGCTTTGATATCCTCGGAAGTTAATTCTGAAAAATCCTCAAGAATTTCTGCTTCTGTCATTCCTGCTGCTAAATATTCTAGAATATCGTACACAGTTATACGCATTCCTCGAATGCAGGGTTTTCCGCTTCGTTTTCCAGGTTCAATGGTAATAATGTTTTGGTAACTCATAATGCTTTAACTATTTTTACCTTCCCAATTATATCTTATTCGATGACAGAGATCGCACTCCACCCCACCGACAAGAACGATCACCCTTCAACTTCTTACCACTCTTAGGGTGTAAAGTGCGAAAGCGTAACGCACCAATTTAATAATAAATTTGCTGCGTGGGGAGCGGATTATTGATTTTGGTTTTTGATCAGAATTAGTAGCCGCAAACACGCACCCTACAAGATTAGCAGATTAGAGATCGCGCTAATTTAAACCTCTCTCTTTAATTTCTTTAAGGGTTTTATTAACAGCATATTTTGCATTGATACTATTAATCAATTCAGTTGAATTATGTTTTTTGGCAACTCCCCAGAAAACAACAATCAAGTCAAAAGTTCCCTCACCATTACGACTCCAACCTAGATCATAATCTCCCTCTAGCACAGCAACAATATCTGCTCTAACTCTTTGACCATTAGAACCACCACGAACATCTGCTTCACGTTTAACTATTATTCCTAAATCCTGCAAAGATTTTACTAAAATTTCAGTATCAGTTATTTTAGTTGTTAAAACAGAAAAATGACCGCCGCCGCCTCTTTTGTTCTGAATATCCTGCTCTCTTTTGTTCTGACTATCTTGATCAGGATTTCTCAACTCTCTGAAATTATTACGCCCAAGAAGTTCTCGAAACATTTCTTTAATGTCAGAATCTAGATCCTTTCTAGCTAATATGGTTTCGATAATTGCTCCTATTTCTGAGTCAATTGTTATTCTACCTAATGCATTCAAAAGTTCAATAATTTCCCCTTCACCCTTATTAGCTTGTTGTTGAATAATGGGTAAAGTTTGCGGATTATCTCGCCAATGGGTTGCTAAAGCTTCAATTGCTTGATCTTCACCCTTATTAGCTAGTTGTTGAATAATGGGTAAAGTTTGAGGATTATCTCGCCAATGGGTTACTAAAGCTTCAATTGCTTCTGATTCACCCTGTCTAGCAACTTCCTGTAGATAAACTAACGCCTCAGAATGAATTTTAGCAATTCTAGATAATTGATTAACAGCTTCCCATGCGCCACTCCAGTAATGTTGCTCAATTGCTATGGATTGAAGAACACTCCATCCTGTCGGATCATCTTGCCAGATGTTTCCAATTTTAGCAACTGGTTTTTCCTTAAAATCAGTATCAGCATACCTATAAGACAATTTAGTTAAGGATTGAAGACTATCTAACAATCGCTGACTTAGTTCAACATAAATAGACTGGTTTCGCAATTCTCCATAACAATCTGCTGCTAAAAAAAGATAAGCAAATTCCTGATCTTCTTCCTCTATATCAATGAGATAACTAATTAATTCTTCAGCAATTTCTTTAGGAAATTCTGCACTTAGCATCCCCATTAATAAACATAAAACTTCTTTCCAAACAGGATCTGAACAATGTTCTCCAAATACTTTGGTTTTCAATTCCTCAAGAGTAATTCCGTCTGGTAATCCTCGGTTTTTAAATCTTTCATAAAACTCGCAAGCACAAAAGTATTCTAAAAAAGTTCGATGAACAAAAGCAAAAGCATTGCCACCTAAAGAACAAAGAATAAAATTACGATAGCGCAGTTGTTTGATAATTAAATCAGTCAGATCACTAGCGTCTCGTTTGTTAATTCCTGTTCCTTCAAGATATTGAGTCAAAATGTTTTCTAATTCTTCCTTATAGATCAAGTTGGCAGCTAACCCTTTTTCCCCTGCTTGTATGGCACTTGCGACTAAACGAAGAATGTCTCTTTTATCCCGTAGATCAATATTATAAAGATATTTTTTCAGTTCAGGATCAATTAATCCTTCCTTGGTTTCAAAATCCCATTGATGTAATAACACCTCTGACGCTTTTTCATAAAGTTTTGAGCGATCTCTTGGTAATTCTTGAGTTCGATTCAGAATAGCCATCATCGTTAATAATAAAGGATTTCCTGCTAATTGCCGAATCGCTTTTGACTCCTTAATTGCCTTTTGTAAACGTTCTTGTTTTTGGGTTTTATCATCTCGATTTTCAAAAGCTAAATCATGCCAACGTTGAATAAAATCTTCAATCTGATCTTTATCTAAATCTTGGATCATAAAATGTTCAAAACCAGCATTATTTAATTCTTCTGCTTTATATCCTAACCAGCGAGAAGTTACTATAATCTGCACTTGAGGATATTGAATACTAAAACGTTTGATATCCGTGACAATTTCTTCTCTTAGTTGAGGATTAAAAACTTCATCTAAACCATCAAAAAGCACAAGAGCCTGACCTTTTTTAAGCTTATCATCTAAAGCAAGTTGATTGAGATGACAAATCAGATTACCTTGATGGAAAAATTCTAGAATATTCTTACACTTTTTTTCATCCTTATCTCTGGCATAAATACGCAATTCTATCAAAAGAGGAAGGGGAAGCAAAACACGCTGACTGAGTTCTTTTTCAGCCCAATTTAAAGCTAAATACTGCAATAAACTCGATTTTCCCGCCCCCGGATCGCCTAAAATTACAGTTCGTCGGTATTCAGAAGAATTGACGATATTCAAAACAGGATCTAATTTTTCATTCAGATATTCTCGCCGTTTTCGTTCTAGTTCTGCTTGTATTTGTTCTAACTCCGCTTGAGTAATTTCTCCCCTATCTACAAGTTCCTGCAGCACTTCTTTAGGTAATTCATAAAGTTGAGGAATAAATTGTTTGCATCGTCTCACATTTTGCGGCACAAACATTCGCCAGAGTTTGATTTGCTCATAAGTCGTTGTGTCTAAAGATTCTAATTTAAGATGGCCATATTCCTTTTTTAAGCCTTCCGCATAGTTATCTAAATTGTAATCTGTTTTAACTCCTGCTATTTCTTGAATATTTTGGCTATCTTTATTCTGTAACTTAACTAAAAAAACGGCTCTTAGCTTTTCAGAATTTTCAATAATTTCCTGAGTTTTTCTCAAATAAAATTTACCGAGTTTTTCCCAGTTAAATTCAGCAGGTAACGGGGGTAAATTGAGTCTTTGCCAAGATTGAGCTAACCTAAAAGTATCAAGAACTTGACAATCAATATCAAAAGCATCCCCTAAAATAGGTTTAACTTGGTCATCTTTAATAAAAGTCTTGAGAGGTTTTTCAAAGTTTTTAATTTGATCATCCTCCAGATCGGCCATTTCTAACTGTTGCTGAAAGAGTTCTAAAAACTCCTTCATTGCTTTGCCATAAGCTTCTTTTTGAACATCTTTTTCAGGTAAGTGTAACACTTTACCTAGACTGTTTTTAAAAAATTCCTTTCCGTAATCTTTTGCACCCTCTATGGCCAAATCTTGCATTACTGAACGAACAAGCGAACCTGCGGCTTGAGTAACCCCCCAGACAATTAACGGGTCAACCATGGCGATAAACTTAAGATTCTGTGGATACTATCTAAGCTTACCAACTTTAATCGTTTTTCGTCTATCATTCCGACAAATGAAGAGAACGATTTAAAATATCCTCAATACCGTAGGGACAAACGGGGGGAAACTCTAATCCCGTCTCTCTAAAGGCATCGGCACAAGCAACAGCATAGAGTTTAAATAGGCTTTCATCGGTTAAATATCGCTTTAAACTGGGGCTATCGTCCAAATAAAGCCTAATATTAGCTCTTTCTCGCTGAATAGTTCCCAACCAAACCCAGGATCGCCGTTGAGGTTGATAGTCCCACTTTAATAAATGATGCAAAATTAATCTGAGACTAGCAAGTAAGCGATCGCGCTCCCGTTTCGACAAATCCCGCACCTCTTCGACTAAATTCTCAATATCTAACTCGGAAAACCGACCGGAGGCTAATAAATCGGCCATTTGTTCGGCCCAAAGTCCAAAGTCTTGCTCATAGGATGCCGTCATCAATTTATCTCCTTCTAAGCTCAATTAACATTATATTAAACCTCTTGCATAATTAATTTTTGATGGTTCAAAAACAGCAAAAACAAGGATTAAATTACCCAAAATCTGTAAATTATGATTCATTGATGACCGGGAAACCAGCATCGTTTCAAAGATCGCCGAACCATTAACGGGTTTTGCGTCTTCGGATGACATTATTAGAATAACGAGAAGGTTTTGGCCGGGGTTCTTTTCCCCCTCCCAATTCGCGACTAACTTGCTGAAAAATATCCCGTCGCAGCACAGGATATTCCCCTATCCACTGGTCGAGTTGGGGAAGATGGACATCAGAAAGCTGATTGATATCCCCTAAATCGGGGTCTCGAGACATTAACAAAGCTTCGGCCACCATCCCAGGACGGATCGATTTATGGATGCGTTTGAGGGGAGCGCGAACGATTGCCGAAAAGCCAGTTTGATCACCGATTTCTAGATTAATACAGCGTTGGCGATTTTCGATAATCTCTAATTCCCCGCGTTTATTGACCCTTTCTTCTTCCCCGATTAATTCCTCGGTAACAAAAGCATCGAAAACGCGACCGCGCCAAAACCCCCCGTAGGGAAGACGACGATAGGTATTATTGCGAACACTGGCCCAATAAACCGGACCCCAGAGCCAATATAAACCGGCGATAATGTCGAAAATCAGTTTAATTGTTAAACCACCGGGGCCGAATAAATTACCGATTAACCAAGCTGCGGTGAGAGCGATGATAGAAATGAATAAACGGCGCAGAAAATCAGACCATTTACCCCAATAGTGAGCGTACTGGGGGCCGGTGGCGATAATCGGGACAATTTGCTCGATCGATTGACGGGTAAGGGGAACCAACATTATCAGTTATCGGTTATTCGTGAACGGGTAGGCTCTAGGAGAGGACGTTTACCTTTCATTTAGGCGCGCTATATCAGTTATGACAGCGTTTCTCATAACTAGATGAAGTGTAACCTAATTTGGTATCGACTACCGACTTCCCAAAAGGAAAATTTTGTACCTCATCACTAAGATAAATGGTATAGTTTTGAGTAATTGTCTATCTGTTGGTCGCCATTCATTCCATCGCTAAAAGCTCAGGAATTCCGGGAAAATTTCAGTTAAAAATTAAATCCCTCAAGAAGTCCAATGAAACAATCTATAATAAAATCAATGCTGTTTTGTTCCCAAAGACTGCCACCATGACTTCTTCTCCGGTTAAATCCTTAACTTCTCAGATTGTAACCACTCAACATTTACCCCCGTTAGAAAATGGGGATCGCTTAATTCGTCCCGAATTCGAGCGCCGTTATCAAGCTATGCCAGGATTAAAAAAAGCCGAACTGATCGAAGGAGTTGTATATATGGCATCCCCATTAAGGTTTAAATTTCATGCTGAACCCCATGGCAATCTTGTGGGTTGGCTATGGACATACAAAGTTGCTACCCCCCAAGTACAAATGGGTATTGAGCCAACAGTCCGCTTGGATATCGACAACGAACTACAGCCGGATGGGGTGTTATTAATTAGTCAAGAAAGCGGGGGAAAATCAACCCTAACTGTAGAGGGATACCTAGAAGGAGCGCCGGAATTAGTGGTAGAAATTGCCGCTAGTAGTGCCGCCATAGATTTAGGGGATAAAAAACGTGCTTATCGTCGCAGTGGCATTCAAGAATACCTTATTTGGCAGGTATTTGATCAAAAGATTGATTGGTTTAGTTTAGAAAATGGCGATTATATTTCTTTGTTACCCAACCAAGAAGGGGTGATTTGCTCTCTAGTATTTCCGGGTTTGTGGTTAGATATTTCAGCCATGCTCAACGGCAATATGTCACGGGTGTTGGACATCTTAAAGGCTGGAATTAACTCGGTAGAGCATCAAGAATTTATCCAAAAGTTAACTGCAACGCAGTCGGGGGAAGCCAAATGAAACCTCCAGCTATTCTGATTTTAGGAGAAACCAGTATTCCCGTGGCTCGTCAAGTGCAAATGGCCCTACCGGAAGCAGTGGTTTATGGGTTAATAGATCGTACCCATTCGGCAGATTTTACCTATACTAATTTTGGCGAAACCGTGCGAGAATTTTTCCAGACGGGAACGCCAATTATTGGCATTTGTGCGGCGGGTATTTTGATTCGCACTTTAGCACCTTTATTAACTAATAAATGGCAAGAACCGCCTGTATTAGCAATCGCAGAAGATGGCAGCGCCGTAGTGCCTTTGTTGGGGGGTTTACAAGGGGTTAATGATCTCGCTCGTCAAATTGCCTCGGTTTTGCAAATTTCCCCCGCAATTACCACCACTGGTGATATTAGATTTAAAACGACTTTATTATCGCCACCACCGGGTTATCAGTTAGTTAATCCCGATGATGCTAAGAAGTTTCTTGCCGATTTATTGGCTGGTGAAAAAGTAAAATTAATCGGTGAAGCGGACTGGTTAAAAAATAGTAATTTACCGATTTCATCAGCAGCAAAACTGAGCATTGAGATTATCGATAAAAGTAACTTAAACTTAGCACAACCTAGCAATACCTGTTTAGTTTATCTCTGGGAAGAAAGCCAGGAAATTAAGGAAAAATCTGGTTTACTACTGGGGGATTTAGACCTGGAAAGTCAAGGTAAATTAGCCATAGTTGGAACTGGACCGGGTGCGCTAAATTGGATGTCGCCAGAAGTTCGAGAAGTGTTGGAAAAAGCCACGGATTGGGTGGGTTATAAAACTTATTTGGATTTGGTAGAATCCCTGAGAAAACCAGAAATTGTCCGCCATGAATCGGATAATCGGGTGGAACTCGATCGAGCGGAAATTGCCCTAGATTTAGCGGCTAAGGGGCGATCGGTTGTCTTAGTTTCCTCTGGAGATCCCGGCATTTATGCCATGGCCGCGGCCGTGTTTGAGGTATTAGAAAAAAAAGCAAAACCAGCATGGCAGCAGGTGGCCATTCAGGTCTGTCCAGGGATTTCGGCCATGCAAGCGGCGGCTGCTAGGGTTGGCGCACCTTTAGGCCATGATTTTTGTGCGATTTCCCTATCGGATATTCTCAAATCTTGGCAGGTGATTTCTCAGCGCATTGAGTTAGCGGCCCGGGCCGATTTAGCGATCGCATTTTATAATCCTGTGTCTCAAGAGCGCACTTGGCAATTAGAGAAGGCAAAAGAGATTTTATTACAATGGCGATCGCCGCAAACTCCCGTGGTATTAGCGCGTAATTTAGGACGAAAAGGGGAAACGGTGACGGTAAAATTCCTAGAGGATATGACTATTAACGATGGGGATATGCGAACCATAATTTTGATCGGATCGAGTAAAACTCGCCTGATTGAGCAGGGTAAAACCAAGCAGTGGGTTTATACTCCACGTCACTATTAAGTAGGGTTTGCGGCAAAAAGTTTTTCGGTGGGTGTAGGGTGTAGGGTGTAGGGTTTTAGCGATTTTGAGGGGGTCAATTACCTAATTTTCAGGGAAAAAGTACCTGAATTTTCCCCCCGATCACTCCGGGATCTGGTACTTTTTGGTTGACAAAAAGTCTAAAAGTCTTACCCCACAAGGTTTTTAGATTTATTCAGCCAACCCTAATTACCGGTTACTGTTTACCGATCGCTGAAACAAGCTCCCATCTCCCTCCCTATCTGCAATAGAGCCATAGCTTTATGTAATTGTCAATATAGATTTACGAACTTTTTTGTCGAAACCGGATCTTAAACTTTAAAAATAGGCATGATGGGAATAGTTGGGATCGAGGGGGTGGAAAGACGGATAAACTGGTGGCTTTGTAGTTATATATACTTGGCGAACTCAGGAATTCACGCTACCCTAGGCCTCGGGTTCTTTACATTTTGTTACTTAACATCCGTAAAAAAACTTGGTTCACATACCTTATTTTCTCAAGCAAGAATCTTAAAAAAGTATTAAGGTTTTATAATTGAGGAGTGTTATCAGGAGGAAAATTGTGTTTAAACGACTTGCAGAACAGCATCGCCAACTGGTCAAAGACTTAGTCATGGATTTACAGGCCTTAGCGATCGCACTAGAAAATCAAGGTTATCTAGCATCTTGCTACACCTGTGGCGGTCAAATGAACAGCGCATCCTTTATGGTGGGATTGGGGGAAACCCATCTAATTCGGTTTCTCGTGTCTGATTACGGCATCACCTGGACAGAAATGCGCGACGATCGAGAGTTAATGAAACTCGAAGGTGCGGAAGCCATCAGCCAACTAGAGGAATTAGCCAATCTGATTAAATATCAAATTTCGCCAGCGGAATTTATTGGCAAAAAACCCGCCTCCGTGCTGCAACGGTTGGAGACGGTTTAAACGGAGATGTGACCTAGACTTGTATGTTTAGGGAGCTTTTTTCCCTAAGCTTTCAGCCAACTGTTAGCTAGATAAGCCATTCGTTTCATCTCTTTTCGTCCCCGGGAGACGGAATCGAGGATCATGCCACAGGTCAAACCTAAAAAGGCTAAAAGCATGATCGAGGCCGATAAAATAGCGGTGGGAAAACGTGGTACTAAGCCAGTTTCGAGGTATTCAAACAGGACGGGGATCGCTAACAAGAGGGCAATAACCGCCAAAATCAGCGAAACAAGGCTAAAAAAGAGAAAAGGACGAATTTCTTTAAATAGTAGGATAGCGGTTCCCAATACCCGCCAGCCATCTTGAAAGGTTTTTAACTTACTTTGGGAACCCTCGGGACGTTCCCCGTAGAGGGTTGGTTCTTCAGCGAAGGGAATTTTTAATTCTAAAGCGTGGATAGTTAACTCGGTTTCAATCTCGAAACCATTGGACAAAGCGGGAAAAGATTTGACGAAACGACGAGAAAAGATGCGATAACCGGAGAGCATATCGATTAAACGCGCTCCAAACAGAAATTTCACGAATCCCGTTAAAAATAGATTACCGGCGCGATGACCCCGGCGATAAGCCTGGGAGGATTTTGCCGCTTCCCGACGCGCACCGACCACCATATCTAACTGTTCTCGCAGCATTCGTTCAATTAAGCGTCGTACTGCCGCAATTTCGTAGGTATCATCACCATCGATGAGAATATAGATATCGGCCTCGATATCGGCAAACATCCGCCGGACAACATTGCCTTTTCCAGGCTGGATTTCCTGACGAACGATCGCCCCGGCTTTGAGTGCCTCCGTCACGGTATCATCGCTAGAGCGGTTGTTATAAACATATATTGCCGCTTCTGGCAAAAAAGTTTGAAATTGGGAGACAACTTTAGCGATCGTTAGTTCTTCATTGTGACAGGGAATGATGGCGGCGATACGGTAGTTTTTCAGGGAAATCGGCGGAATAGCAGTCATTTCGATCATGGCTGACGACAATGTTTAATGATAGTTAGGGGGGTTTCTTGGCGTTGGACGGCATGAACAAGGGTACAATGGGGGAAAGCCTGGAAGTAATCGTATCGGGATATAGCTAGATAATAATCGGGGTCGGCGGCCTTTCCCCAAGCAAAGTCATCGGCATTTTGAGCAAGCCATTCCATCCCATCTTTGAGACTTAATCCCCGGTAATCGGTTTCCTGTTGATCTTGGGCTGCTTTTAAGTCCCAAAAATTAAGGCTGCCAGAGGTTGAACGAGAGTTAAAAAGGGTTTGCGGGATGGGAGGGCAAGTTTTCCCAGGTTTTCCTATGGCTTGCCGGACTTTTCGGGTTTAACCTCCGTCACACGCCAACTGAGTTTTAAATTCATCCAGAAGTTCCAAACGGTAACTATAGCGATCGCTATTAAGTTAGCAAGATAGCGATTAATATGTAAGACATTGAAGAAAAAGTTTAAGAGCAGGACGTTGAGGATCAAACCGGCCAAACAAATAAGATTAAATTTAAGAAAACGTTTGCAACGCTGCTGCCACTGATTTTGGCCGGTGGACAAATCGCCAAAAGTCCAGCGATCGTTCCAGAGAAAATTATTAATAATGGCCACCTCGGCGGCGATAATCTTACTGCGAGTTACTCCCCAAGCGAGGGTAGTGGGATCGCTGAGGAGATAAAAGATAGCCATATCGACGAATACGCCACTAAACCCGACTAAACTAAAGCGAAGAAAGCGAGCGAGGGGGAATTGCCAACGCCTTTTCAGGCCACCGAAACGACCGCGGGAACGCAATTTCAGCAGGTGCAGGATATATTCGATGTATTGTTGCCAGGTGACTTTGCTTTCGCCGTCTTGACGCTCTTGGAAAACGTAACCCACTTCGGCGATCTGGTCGATATTGCCGCGGCCGATAACTTCGAGGAGAATTTTATAGCCCATCGGGTTTAAGATCGGGCCAGCGATCGCTTTTCGATTAACCATGAAATAGCCACTCATCGGATCCGATACCCGTCCCACCACGTTAGGCAGAATGACTAATCCCAACAGCTGCGCCCCCCGGGAGAGGAAGCGTCGAGTCAGACTCCATTGGCTGACTCCACCCCCTTCCACATGGCGACTGGCCAGGGCGAGATCGGCTCCGGCTCTGGTTTGCTCGAATAATTTTAATAACACTTCCGGGGGATGCTGTAAATCGGCATCGATGACCCCAAGTATGTCGCCCCGTGCCACTTGCCACCCCCTCACCACTGCCGAGGATAGGCCTTTTTCTCCCTCCCGGCGCAGCACTCGCAGCTGGGGATATTCAGGGATTAAAGACGCGGCGACTTCCCAGGTGCGATCAGGACTATTATCATCGACAACGATCAGTTCGTAATCGTTGGCAAGGGCATCGTCCAGTATTTGACTGAGAATGTTGACTAATTGAACGATATTTTGCCGTTCATTGTAGGTGGGAATGACTAGAGACAGGCTGAGAGGATAATTTTTTTCTTCTTCTAGGTTGCCGTCGTCCGGGGGAGGAGGAGATAAAGGTACCTGTAGATCTCCTGTGGGGGGAGTTAACAAAAGATGAGACTGCTGTATCTTCATGAAAAATTTGACCTCACTCGCGGTTGATTTAGCTACAGACGCACTGACAACGGCAGAAGATTCTGAATACTTTTGGCAACCTACCCTATTGAACCATACCTTTGTCGTCTCTTGGGCGGACACAAGCATTGATTAACCGGTACTATCGGCCATGACTCGTAAACCCAAGACACTGTAGTGTTGATCGGGAAGGCAAAAGGTGCGATTGGCACTGCGTAGGTGTCTTGCTTCATCGCCCCAACTGCCCCCTCGCACTAAGCGGGCGGAACGATAACGGGGCTGCAAGCGAGTATCCCTATCTAACCAAGCACTACCATCCAGGGGGGGGGCTCCCTCGTAATTCCGGTGCCAGCTATCGGCGCACCATTCGCCCACGTTGCCGTGCATATCGTAGAGACCGAAATTATTGGGGGCGAAACTGCCCACCGGGGTAGTCTTGGCCAGATAGGCGCTGCTGGGTTCTTCCGCGTAGGGATCATAGACGGCAAAGTAATTGGCGCGCTCGCTGGTTAGGGTTTCCCCGCAGTAAAAGGGGGTGGTTGTACCGGCGCGACAGGCGTATTCCCAGCGTGATTCACTCGCTAGTCGGTAATCTTTGCCGGTGGCCTGGGAGAGTCGTTGACAAAATTCGATCGCCTCGTACCAGGAGACTCTTTCAACAGGCAAGTTATCCCCTTGGAAAAAGGAGGGCGCCGGGTTGAGTTCGAGATTAATTTTCGGAAGTTCGGCGATCGCTCGCCATTGTGCTTGGGTGATCGGGTATTTGCTCAGAAAAAAAGCCGCCGTCGTCAGGGAATTTTCTGGTTTTTCACTGCTAGTATGATCGCCTTTTTCCTCATTTTTCGAGCCTCGTAGAAAACTGCCCCCCGGAATAGCCACCATTTCTAGTTCGCTGCCGTTGCCTAAAGGTTCGCGCCAGGAGCGAGCGCTACCCTGACGGCGATCGATAATTTGCCCTTGACGATCAACGGTGACTGTTTCAAAGCTATATTCTGTCCACTGGAGATTTTGCGAATTTACTGGGCGAATTTGCCGCAAAAATTCCTCGATTGCCTCTATATTCTCGGCACTAGCTTGGTTTTGGTCGGCAGAATAACTGAGCCGAGAGGAGAGAAGGGTAGCTAGTCCGGCACTTCCTCCGGCTAGGGCCGCTAATTTGAGCAAGCTACGTCGGTTTAAGAGGGGATTAGGGCGATAGTTCATATTTTTAGGAGACTGGTCTGATATTTAGGCATTTCTAATCTTGATAGAAACGACTTTTTACTAAACAATAGGCTCTTTCATCGCCGTCACGACTGGCGGGATCGGAGTTTTCGGTATTACCTACTGTTATATAATCGCAAATTTCCCAGCCAGTTCGCTGTAAAATTCGGCGCAACCCGGCATTAGAAAAGATCCAATAGTTGGTAGAATCATTATTTGCTTCTAGTTCATCGAGTAAATAGGCTAGAGGAATCGCGGAAAGATCGACTCGATTAGCGGCATTACTCACCGTATTAAACTTAGTGACGCGGGTGCTAATCAGGCAATAATTGGCAGATTTTGCTAAGGTCTCAAGGGCATAGTAGGGATTTTTGAGATGGTATAAAATTCCTAAGAAGATGACTAAACTATAGCTTTTTTCGGGAAGGAGAAACTGGGAATCTAAGTTAACATCATGAATCTCCACAGAGGAAGAAAGAGCAGTTTTGAGCAGTTTAACTCCTTGCATCAGATTAAAGTTGGTAGGAGCGTAGTCAACCACCTGCACTTTACAGCCCAAAGATTCCAGAAAAAACGCCAGATCGCCATCGGCACAACCAATATCAACAATCGGTTTCTCCGAGATTAATTCTAGTAGAAAACGGTTTTTACCCGTTAATAGTAATTCGAGAATATCGAAGCAGGTTAAAGTGTTGTAAGGATACCAGCCAAAATTGTCGGGAGCGAGTTTTTCTTTTTCGGCATCTAATTGGACTCGAAACTTGCGGGATTTATTTTTGATGACGCTAATATCGAGAAGTTTGGGACTAATTTCTTGCAGTTCGGGAATGGTTAAAGATAACTGACCTAATCTTTCATAAAGAGCGTTTTTTTCCCGAATCATTTCTTGTTTTTCTTGATTCAAACTCTTCAGATGATCTTTGAGGGAATCTCGTTCTTCAATTAAAGTCTCTCGTTCATCAACTAGGCGAGGATATTTCCAGAACTTAAGATATTTCTTGATTTTCATCTATCAATAGGGAGGAATTAATTTTACTAAGTTGGTCTAGGGGTTGTCTGGCTGTTGGATATTTTTACCAAAACTACTCTAATAATACCATCGATCAGGATTATTTGTCAAGATATTTACCAAAAAATATAGGTTTTAAAGTCAGCTTTTTATTGGATTTTATTAATATTAAGCCGAGAATTTTTACAGATAATTAATTTTGAATAATTATAGATTCTGGGTAACTGCATTAGAGAAAAATTCACCTCCTGACTCCTCTAATTCTCCAGAGGACTAATGATTAGTTTCGATGATTTTAAAATATTTGGGAAAATCTCGACAATGGGGACAGTATTCAATCAAAACAGTGGTGGGATTATGACAGGAAAGCTGCCGTTCAAGAAAATGAAAATCTAAGGGAGCATAGATAAAATAAACCGTATTTCTATCGATTTGATTTATTTGACAAATTTGTCTTTCTTGCAAAAATTTTAACAATTGATCTTGTTTTAAAAAGTGATAGGATAAATCTTGAAAGTTTCCATAACTGATCAATCGTGGTGATTCGTTTTCGGTGGCTAAAATATTTCTCCAGAGGAGAGTTTGCTGCAGGGTGAAGGTGAATCCTAATAAAATAATTAGTGATAGGTATAGGTGACGAACTTGAGCGGTGATATATTGACTGCGGACGACTAGGGGAAAAGCAATCAGAAAAAGATAACCCGGAATAATATAATAGCGATCGGAGTTACCCGGTGCTAGGGAAACAAACAATAAACAGAATAGGGGATATAAATAAAAAAATACCTCCGTTTGTAAGTTATTAGCATTGTTATTATTGATTAGCTTTTGTAATCCCCGCAGGATAAAAATACTTATGAGAGCTATCCAAGTAATTTCTAACCATTGTTTTTCCAAGACAGTTAACAGGCTGGAGGAGAGTCTTTCGATGACGATAATTCCTGAGATAGTGCCAAGAAAACTTTGGGAATGAATAGTCAGAAAGTTTCTCAATAAAAATAGTGATAGCAGTAGGAGAAAAACACCAGCTAACCAATAAAATATTTGCTTAAACCGTGGTGGCAAGGATAAAAACTGGCTAATTTTTTGCTGTGTTTTGATAAAAATTGTACTAAAAAGAGCGAGAAATGCTAGGCTGATTATCAATAAAATATATCGATATGCTTGAAAAATTTCATCACTAATTAAAGGTTTAGTTACATAAATTATAGAAACGACTGTCAGGGATAAAAAAGATAAATAGAAAAGCTGGATCGTGGTTTTATTAAAATAACGTAGGTGCAGACTTAGAGCCGCCACAGTTAAACCGAGGGATTCAAAGATAAAGATAAAATGATTGATAACTCCCAGGGAAGTTATGAAAAGGAAAAGAAAGATATCGAGTCCAGTAAATTCATGATTTTTAAAGTACTTGAGAAGAAGCTTAAATTTAAGGGAAAGAAAGAATACTTGTAAAGCGAATACTTCCCAGGCTATTCTAGGAAAAAGCAGTAAAGAAGAACAAGATAGTAGTAAAAATAAGAAAAGAATACTCGTCTTTTGATCCACATATTTATTCAGGCTATAAACGACGATAATAAAACCTAATAGGTTAAGGAAAACCCCCAGTAATCGCAAGGAAAAAACTTTGATGCCTAGTAAGCGAAATGTTAGGGAAATTAACCAGCTATAGAAAGAGCTAGTATAGGTGTTTAGTCCGTGGAGCGATCGAGTTCCATGGTGGAGAATTTCCCTAGCATTTAGTCCAAACCAAGCCTCATCTCCGTGCAATCCGGGGAAAGAGGAGAGGTTGACGATCATAGCAAAAAGTATATAGATTAAAATCAGAAAACTTAGGCAAATTGGCCAGATTTTAACTTTTTTCATGCTCGAAGTTATCCCCCTTACATAATTAACTTTTTTTCTCGGCTTTTTAGACTTTTTTGACAAATTTCGCAACTTTGTTTAAGGATATATGATCCTACTCACCAGCTTCTTTGAGATACTGATTGATATGATAATCCGGGTTAACTTGACAAGAATTCGAGCGCCTGTAAACGCAAGTTCCGTTAAAGCATTTCTCCCGTTGATAATCTCCGACCGAGGCAGTGTCTTGGTTAAATAATAGATAATTAAAATAAGGTTGTAGTTCCTCGAAATTTTGGTTATCTTTAAGGAAATAAATCGGCACATCTTGGTGTAAGTAGGCATATCCCCCCGTATACTGCCACGCCAATCCTTTTACTCCTAAACCGCACAGTTTTTTCTCGCTACTTAAATACTCATAGGCCTGTAATTGTCCGCCGTGGGTTTGCCAGTGAGTATAGCCCGGTTTTTGCCAAGGCGGTCCGAAATTAAAAGTCTGGTCCGTATTAAAACGCCCCGCCAACAACGAAGAGAGAAAAGCCCAAAGAAGTAAACTACTAAAAATAACGATAGTTTTGCTGGTGAGGGAACCTCGCATTAACCATAAACGCGAGACGAGAGTGGCAGTCCCCAAACCAGCGAGAATAATAATTAGTGGTAAGGCGGGGAAAATAAAACGATATTCTTTGTGACCTAAAAAGCTGTGAGAGAGGATAATAACTAGGGCCAGAAGGGCGAGAATCCAGTGACGACGAGCAGCGATTGCACAGAAGACGAGGATCGGAAACAGCCACCAAGACCAATTGAGGGCTAACCAAGTAAAATATTGCTGCCAGGGGGATACGCCAAAACTATTAAATTTTCCTTCAAAAATATTAATCCAGATCAGTTTCCAAATCGATTGGAAGGGGGTGGACCAAGTGAAAGCATCTAAAGCACCCCCCAGCAAAACCGGACCGATAAAACCGAGGGCAAGGGGCAGTAATTGTGGAAAGTTTTTTTGTCTAATTTGATAAATGAGGGCGATGGCGATGGCTGGCAGTAAATGAAATCGAAGATAGGTGGTCAATCCGTAGAAAAACCCCGTCCAATACAGTCGCTGACGAGAGGGGGGATTTTTGCCGTAGCATCCTAAATAAACGCCGACTAGCAGGGAATAAGCGGCCATAACTTCGGTGAAGGCTTTCGGGGCAAAATAGATAAATTCAAACCAAATCGCACAAATACCGCCAGTGAGGATAGCACCGGCCAAACCGATGCTTTCGTAGGCGATCGAGAATCCGATCCAAACGGGAATTAAAGATAGTAAACTGAGGAAAATCTTGACACTGGCCAGATAGCCACTGGAGCCTTCCGAAAAACCAGCAGTTAGCTTCATAATCCCGCCAAGAATGCCCGGAAATAACCAAGAACGAATCCCGTCCCGAAAATCCCAAGGTATCATCCCATTACCAAAAGCTAGTCGATGACCCTGTTCTAAGGTCTGAAAAATTTCATCCGGCCAGAGAATATTAGGATAAGAGAAAGCGGCATTTAGACGTAGGAAAAGCGCAAAAATAAGGATTAATAACAACCAAACTCTAGAATAATTTGACTGACGAATCATGTTGGCAACTGAGGTCAAGATGTTTGCTTTAGGGGAAAATATAGGGATTTTTAACGGAGTAATTATTGTTACTCGACTATCAAGCTAATGTTTTTTAGCATATTGCTGATGGTAATGTCAATCTCTTAAGTAGGTAGGCGTTAAAAGTTGTCAGATCCCCCCGCCTATCGGCACCCCCCTTA
>NZ_CAIP01000055.1 GCF_000297435.1 Microcystis sp. T1-4
AACCAGAGTAATCTCCAAGCTACAATAGACCTCTTGCATAAATCCGAAAACAAACGATAGAAACAATAATGGGAGGGACTTTCAGTTAATTATTTATTAGTAGTTGATAATCTTCAAAAATGTTGCTGTACAAGGATCGACTTAAGACTTTTGCAAGAGGTCTGGTAATAATCGTATACCGTTGACCACGGTGGTAGATCGTGGGGCATGGCTCGCCACTTGATCCCGTTATCGACCCAATAGAAAATCGCGTTGAGAATTTCTCGAATATTTACGGTGCGCGGACGACCGACTCCTTGATGCTCGGGAATCAAGGGTTTAAGGATTTCCCACTCATCATCAGTCAGGTCGGATGGATAGGGTTGTCTTTCCATTTACTTGTACTCTCCTTGTCTCTATTTCTTGCTTACAACCTCTTTTTCGATTCTGTCCACCTTTTTTACATTAATTTACGAACGCTCTCTTAGCCAGTAGAACCGTTAAAATGTAAATAGCGTCTTCCCGTAGCTCCATGATCATCCAAAAAATCATCGACGAACTCCACGAAATCCCTGAAGACCACCTGACTCAGATTTACGAGATCGTTCGATCCTTTCGCCTTGAATTAGAACGGGAACGATCGCACAACCCAGACGACACCCCAGACGAGGAAATCGTTGCCAACCTTAAACAAGGAATGCAAGAAGCCCTAGCGGGAAATACCATCCCCCTAGATCGAATGTGGGAAGACATTGATGTCGATTAACGAAAACCCCATCGAAATTAGACTCACCCCCCGCTTTCAAAAAGATCTCAAAATCCTCGCCAAACGCTATCGATCCATCCGCCAAGACTTACAACCCCTACTTCAGACCCTTCAGACAGGACAAACCCCCGGCGATCGCATTCAAGGATTCAATTTCCCCGTTTTCAAAGTTCGCCTCAAAAACAGTGATATTAAAAAGGGGAAAAGCGGCGGCTCTCCCAGCTTTGGTGGGTAAAATGTATTCTAAGATACATTTCTCAAGAGCGAGGGGGTGGAACGAACCACAAAGACACAAAGGACACAAAGATTGATCGATCCTATGTCAATTAAACTTATCACACAGAACCTAGAAGAGCCAAGCGGCGGTTATCGAGTTATCTACTACCTGCAAACCCAGACCGCCATCGTCCTCATCACCCTCTACTCCAAAACCGACCAAACCGACATAACCGATCGAGCGATGGCGGAAGCCATCAGCCAACTTGATTTCTAGCCCATGAACGAAGCCGAAACCAGAGCCGAACTGGTTGACCCTGCCCTCAAAGCCGCCGGATGGGGAGTCATTCCCGACAGTAAAATTCGTCGCGAGGTTATTGCCCCCGGTCGTCTAATCGGTTCCGGCCGGCGCAGTTCATCGAAAACCTGCGATTATGTCTTAGTCTATCGCGGTCACAAACTCGCCACCTTGGAAGCCAAAAAACGCGACGCGCACCCCACCGAGGGACTTGGGCAGGCCAAGGACTACGCCGAGCGCCTGCAAACCCCCTTCGCCCTCTGTAGCAACGGCCTCCGCATTTATCAAGTGGATACCCGCGCCGGAAAAGAAGGCTATATCGATCGCTACCCCACCCCGGAAGAACTCTGGGCGGCCACCTACCCCGATTCCAACCACTGGCGCGACCGTTTCGCCACCGTCCCCCCCGATAATAAAAGCGGGATGCGGGAGGCCCGCTACTACCAACACAACGCCATCCAGGCGGTTCTAGGAGCGATCGCAGCTGGTCAAAAACGGATGCTCCTGACCATGGCTACCGGCACCGGCAAAACAACGATCGCCCTTCAAATCGCATGGAAACTCTTTTATAGTAGTTGGAACCTCACTGGTGAACCGACCCACCGGCCCTGTATTCTCTTCCTTACGGATCGGAATATTCTGGCTAATCAAGCTTTAACCGAGTTTACCGCCTTCCCCGAAGATGCGCTCGTTAGGATCGAACCGAAGGAAATCCAGAAAACAAAGAAAGTCCCTAAAAACGGCAGTGTCTTTTTTTCGATCTTTCAAACCTTTATGACCCAAAACGGCGAGGAACTGGCCCCTAACTTCCTCGAATACGCTCCCGACTTTTTCGACTTGGTGATCGTGGATGAATGTCATCGGGGCGGGGCCAACGACGAAAGCACTTGGCGAAAAATCCTCGAATACTTCGCCCCTGCTGTACAACTGGGATTAACCGCCACCCCGAAACGGGATCTCAACGGCGACACCTACAAATATTTCGGCGAACCCCTCTACACCTATTTCCTGAAAGAAGGCATTAACGAGGGCTACCTAACCCCCTTTAAGGTGGTTGAATTCACCACCAGCCTCGACGAGTACCAATATGATCCCGACGATGAACTGATCGAGGGCGATATCGACGAAAACAAGGTTTATACTGAATCCGACTTTAACCGGATTATCGAGATCGAGGAACGGGAGCGCCAAAGGGTAAAAATTTTTATGGAGGCGATCAACCAAAACGAGAAAACCCTGGTTTTCTGCGCCAATCAAGACCACGCCCTAGCCATTCGCGATCTGATCAATCAAATGGCCATCAGCAGCGATCCTAACTACTGCGCTCGCGTTACCGCCAACGATGGCAGCTTGGGAGACACCCACTTAAAAAAGTTTCAAGATAACGAGAAAAGGCTCCCCACCATCCTCACCACCTCTCGCAAACTCTCCACCGGGGTGGATGCTAGAAACCTGAGAAATATCGTTCTACTGCGTCCGGTCAAATCGATGATCGAGTTCAAACAGATTATCGGCCGGGGGACGCGCCTTTTCGATAATAAGGACTATTTCACTATCTACGATTTTGTTAAAGCCCATGAAAACTTTAACGATCCCGAATGGGACGGGGAACCGCAGGAACCCGTGGTCATCGATCCGAGGCCGCGCCCCGAACCACCTGACGCGATCGAAGCTCCTCTCGACGAGCCGGATCCTCTGCCGATACGCCAGAAAATTAAAATCAAACTGGCCGACGGCAAGGAACGAGAACTGGAACACACCCAGAAAACAACTTTCTGGAACGCTGACGGAAACCTGATCTCGGCCGAGGAGTTTATCCAGCAGCTTTTCGGGGATATTCCCGATCTTTTTCAAGATGAAGCGGAATTACGCCTTCTCTGGGGCCGACCCGACACCCGCAAATCCCTGCTAACTGGACTCGCGGAAAAAGGCTACGGCGAGGAGCATCTACAGGCGATCGCCCGTATCACCAACACGGAAAACAGTGATATTTACGACGTGCTGACCTATATCGCCTACGCAGCCAGACCCCTGACCAGAGAAGAGCGGGTAATCAAGCACAAAGATTTAATTTTCTCGAAATACACGGGAAAACAAGGGGAGTTTCTCGACTTTATCCTTGATCAGTATATTCGCTCTGGCGTTGGCGAGCTTGACCGGGAGAAATTGCCAAAACTGATCGAGATTAAATATCACACCATTAACGAGGCGATCTCCCAATTGGGAGACATTCAAGAAATTAGCGGGGTATTTATCAGTTTTCAGCCTTATCTCTACTTAGAAGACGCGGCCTAATCCCCCCTGCCACCCCATAGCGGATACACCACAGTTTAGGGTCTTTTGTCAACCGGAAAGTCCAGTAAAGAGCGAGTGAAATCTAAAATTTTTTGTTGCTTTTCCCTGGGTAATTTATTAATTAAAGCTGTTAGCTGTTAAGTAAGTAGTTATAATTAAATTGAAGATAGATTTTGCCTCTGATCCCCCCTGCCCCCTTGATAAGGGCGGTGTCTGACAACTTTTAACACCTAACTAATTAAAGATAACCACGTTTTGCTCTTAGCTTTCCAGATGACAATAAATTGCTGCATTGGCAGAGGACAAAGAGCTATAGTTTCCCCTCGATCATTACTAAATTCAATTTCGTAACAACCATCATTGTAGTCTTCAACGATTGTCCCTTGTTCTCCCATTATTAAGTTATATTCAGGCAAGTCAACTAATAATTCAACAAGGTCAAATAATTCTGGTTTAATCATGGTCTTTTTCTCACATATAAAGTTACTAATCTAGCTGTATCACTATCATGCTCAACAATCCATCCAGTCCTGACTATTTCTTTTTGTCCCGGTTCAATTCCTGTAATTTCTAGATCGACTTGATAACGTTGTCCATGGTTATCTGTACTTTGATAAACAGCGTTTGCTTCAAGAGCTTTGTCGGCAATTTGTTGTAGGAGTGGCTCATGATTATCTTGAGTATATCCTAAGTGCCGTTGAAACATGAGGGCTTTATTTAATCCTTTTGGATTGTCTAAATTAAGAGTATATTGAGTTAATTTCCTAGAATCTATTTTGACTTTGTTGACAATATCTTTTAATTTCATTTATAATCACTACTACCGCTATTAAAGCTTAAAACTCCTTTCCTTATCATTCAATTGCTGCCATTTTTCATCTGCTTTTGAATCGGGGTTAAGCTGTTGACTATATAAATTACTCGTTAAGATTGTCGGGGAGCGCCGGAGCTGCGGAGCAGGGAGAAGCAGTTCGAGCATTTGTACTAAAATTTTCCCTACCCAGTTTAAATTCAGTACAGCTTATCAGGTTTCAAGGATTGTCTTTGTCAATAAGGCTCCCTTGTTGCGTTGAATAATTATGAGAGATATTGTACAGTATTGAAAAATACCCGAGAGAATATCAATGCTTAAAAAATCTAAGAGTACAATTGTTATTTTGTTAACCATTACCTTTTTAGCTTTAGGAGCTACATCAGCAATAGCGATGCAAATTTTTGTCAAAACGATAACTGGCAAAACCATAACTTTAGAGGTTGAGCCATCTGATACAATTGACAATATAAAAGATAAGATTCAAGACAAAGAAGGTATTCTCTCAGAGCAGCAAACTTTGATATTTGCTGGTAAGGTTTTAGAAGAGTGGCGAACTTTAGCTGATTATAATATCCAAAAAGAAAGCACATTACATCTAATCCAAAATTCACCTGTAACTATTTTTGAACCTTCGGTAACAACCGCTCTAATTTTTCTAGGGTTAGGAGCTATAATAGTAAAATCGACGAATCTTGATCAACATCGCAAAAAACCAGACCAAAATGCTTTAAAATCGGCTAAAATAGTTCATAAATGAACTTCCCATAAATAGGGTGGCTGGGGTGATGATTAGTTTAGCATTAGTGAAAATTTGGAATGGTCGTGATTATGATGAAATTATTAGGATGTGTAGTCATTTTTACAAGTTTAGTGAATGTTACACCAGGAATGGCAAATTATTTCCCCCGACAAATTGCCCAAGCGTCTAGAACTTCTTCGATTCAAGGTTATTGTTTTTCGGTCGCTAATGATGATCTGGATTCTACCGCAAGGATTTATATTCAGGGAAATCAAGTCACGGGTCGGGTAGAAGCTACAATTCATAATGAACAAGCATCTTATTATACTTCCTATACTCAAACCTTACAAGGAACAAAAAAGGGAAATCAGTTAAACTTAAATATCACGACAAAAATTGAGTTAGACACCCAAAAAACTCGAGAAATCTGGACGTTAACCGCAGATTCTTTGAATACGGGACAAGAAGTTTATCGAAAAGAACCTTGTTTAGTGTCTCAAATCCGGTTTGCACCAGGAACTAATAGCGCCACCGTTAATCAATCGGTTGTTCGAGGGAGTAGAGATATTTATTTATTAAGAGCGAATCAAGGACAGAGAATGGATCTGAAAATTACATCGTTAGAAAATAATGCCGTATTTGATGTGATTGCACCGAATGGGGAAATATTGAAAACAGAAGCCACCCAATCTAGTTTAAAATTACCAGCCACTGGAAATTATGAAATAATTGTAGGGGGAACTCGCGGCAATGCCAGCTATAAATTAAATGTCAAAATTCAATAAATAGTTTTACTAGGATAAAACTGCTCGATGCAATGGTTCGAGAGAAACCCAACATTCTTAAAGACATCGGTGCGGTGTTCCATCAAGATAAAAGTCCTCTTCTTTTGACCAGTCTTCTGGGACTTGAATAGTTCCAGCCATATCTTCTAAAATGTCCCGAGCATCTCCTCAAGGTTTTTCTGGTATTTCTGCTTCTGAGACGATGGAAATCAGGTAACGGGTATGAGATTTTGCCTGTCTCAGAATGAAAGACTTTACCATCAAAAATAACGGTTAATTGTTTTTATTATTATTTTGTCGTTCTACAGCAGTCTGGCAAGTATGGGAATGTAAATGATCAACAAATTTAAACTCTTTTCTTAGTGCTGTGGTGTAGGGAAATAACTCTGTTTTGCTAAGTACCTAAGCAAAATTAATTACACATATCTAACCACCTCTTGCCTCCTGCTTTTTGCCTCTTGCCTATCTTCACTAGGAAATTAATTTTGCACGACTACTTAACACCACGATTATTCATCTAGCAACGAGGGGCGATCTCTTTATAGTTGAGATCGCCCTAAAGCTAGGATTCTACTGTCAGGAGAGAAAAAACCGCTGCCCGACTCCATTAATCGTCATAAACGCGACACTCGGCGGCATCGGGATTATCATCACAATACTGTTCGAAGTAGGTTTTTTGGGGGTGGTCTTGACGTTGGTGAGCGGCTTCTGCTTGTAATTCTTCCACCGCATCCCAAGCGGCGGCGCATTCGCCAGAGGTGGCACCTTCCGTACTACAGACGGCTCTGGCGTTTTTTCGCTCTTCTTGAATTTTATCTTGGATATTGCTCATGATTCCTCTGGAATTTATCTATTGACACTCTAACAATTATACAGTCACGTTTTCAAACCACAGGATCGGTTATCCCAATCGATCGCCTCTCCTGTGCTATTAAGCCGATCCTAGCGCAATTTTTGGGGAATTTAAGATCAAGATTTCCTGACCGGGCCAATTTTTAGCCCAGATTTCGCACTGGAGAAACGCCAGAGGGATTTCTCCCCGGGATAGACAGCGAGCAGAACCATATACCGACTTATTCTAGGGACTGTGGAAAAAGACTGTTTTGCCGGCAATAGTCAGCATTCCTGTCACCAAAATGCCGACAATGCTAAGGAATCCAATGGTGGTAATGTTGACTTGTGCGTTGAGATCGTCAACCCGCTTTTCTAGTCCCGTAACTTTGGCATGCAAGGCCTTAATATCTCCTTTAATTTCTCCTAGTGGACTGTTTTTGATCGCCTTCTGTCCATTTTCTCGGTTTGTCAGTCGGGATTCGATCGCTTTCTGTCCGCTAACGATTAAATCTTCTAACCTTTTCAGATCATTTTCGGTAACTGCTGTCATCAGTGAAAATCCTCTTAAAGTTGAATTTTTCCTGGTCTCCTCATCAATACTCTATCAATATTTTCTCGGTCGCGCACTCTTACCAACAGTAATTCACAAAAATCAGATTCCCTACTGAGAGCGCCTAGTGATCCCGTCAAAACTGAAACAGTTTTTGATACCGAACCGGCTCTTTATCTCTTGGTTCATCTGGGTTGCAGGGACAGCATCACGCGCATTTATGGCTGTATAATTCAGGTTGATATTATTAATATTGACACTCCCGTCGCGCTTATGCGAGGGATTCTTGGTTCATCGAGTTTCCTTAATCTGACAGGACGTATCCAACCAAACCAGAGGGAATCTCTCCCCAAGCGTATTAGTTTCGGTATGCCCTACCGTACTTAGTCCCTTTTTGAGAATGTTGATAGCGGCGTTAATGTCTCTATCTTCTACATAGCCACAATCGGGACCAATATGGGTTCTTGTAGATAGAGATTTAGAGACTTTTTGACCACAATTAGAACAGTTTTGACTCGTGTTATGGGGGGCTACTGCTACCGTAGCCTTACCATATTTAAACCCAAAATATTCTAACCATTGCCGAAAAGTTGACCAAGCCACATCATTAATAGATTTAGCTAGTTTAGAGTTTTTTACCATGCCTTGAATATTTAAGTTTTCGTAAGCGATGAAATCGTTAGATTTAATGACGCGCAATGCCTCTTTTTCAACAAAGCCTTTACGTTGCCTACTTACTCTTAAGTAGGTGGGT
>NZ_CAIP01000054.1 GCF_000297435.1 Microcystis sp. T1-4
ACTGACTACTGACTCCTGACTCCTAACCCTAACAACAATTTTTGATTTTTACAAGAGGTCTTATGAATACACTAGCTATTAGGCAAACTGTGGGGCTTATTTAGGGGTTAGCTTGCGATCGCTGATTGTTTTTCAATCCCTAATAGGGATTTCATGCTCAATCTGGTTATTAAAAAGTGATTTTTTATTCTCCGTTTTGCCTTTTTTCCCTCGATGACTGCGGGTCTAGTTCTGGCTTGCGCTAATCCAGAGCGCCACTTAGAATCTAGGAAACCTGACGGTTATAGCGAGGATGGATGGGCCGCTTTCTCTGAAACGCGATCGCCAAATAAGTACAAATTAACTGTCAACTCAAAGCGGCACCACCGCTTCGATAGTCAAGTAGTTCTAAACCCGATAGCGATCATAACAATCCACTTCTGGTTCCCGGTCATGCCAGGGTAAAGAGGGATTGAAGATGTGATATTGTCATTACTATTTCTTTGGCGCTAAAATGTTGACAATCGGTCAGGCATTGTCAAAATGTTTGTCCTTGAATACAAAGTTAAGCCAACACCTAATCAGATAGAAGCCATTAATGAAGGAATTTAATTAGAAACACTTATTTAGTCTATGCAGGCTTAAATCTTAGAGGCATGGTCAAAAATCGTCATTTAGCCAAGTCAATAACAGCTGCAGGATGGTCTGTTTTTAGGCAATGGCTGGAGTATTTGGGGGATAAATATGGCAAGCTAACTGTAGCTGTCTTGTCGGGACGGGAATGCCCCTGTAAACATTCTGCAAAAGGGATTAAGTAGCCTGGGGCGCGCGCACCCCCCTTGCCCCCCCGACGTCGGGGGGGCAAGGGGGGGGAGGGATTCCCTCTCGGCTAGTTGGAGAAATCTGCCAGCTAACGGAAACTCAATCGATAAAAAATCCCTGTCTCTTTAGAGCGGAGATCGTCAAATTGTCATTATGTCTAAATAATTTATGAATCAGCTTTGGTTTCGTCCTCTCGTTTGGATAGATTATCGTTTAGCCGTGCTATTTACGGTGATTATCCCGGCAATTTTGTTGATTTGGTCTTTATTTGCAAAAATCGAATCATTGCAGAAATTGTTGATTATCTATTGGCGAGTGGCTAGTCTTTTATTAATTACCGTATATTTAATGATCGCTTCCTGGCCGATTGGTTTTGTCACCAGTTTTTTGGCGAAGATTTTAATCCCGATTTCCCTCTGGTTTTGGGTGGATATTAACGATGAAATTAAAGATTTACCCGCCAGTCCGATTAAATTTGTCACCACTGCTTGGCGTTGGGCAGTAACTATCTATTCTCCTTTGGGTGCGATTTCTACCTTACCTTTTCTCTCCTGTGCTATGTCAGGGGAATTGCTAAATTCTCCCTATTGCCAGGTTTGGCAAGAAGCCCCCTGGCAGTTTCGCGAGATTTTTCATTCAGAAGCTACTGCTAACGTTTTGGGCTTTTTTGGTTTGGTTGGTCTCTCTTTTTATACTCTCTATTTTGCCCATTTTCTTCTTATTCGCCTCGGCAAACAGGGCCGTTCAGCTTTACAACAATAAGTTTTTAGCTATCGATAATTAGCCATTTTTCTATGAATATTGGTAAACAACTCGAACAATACACCCTCAAAAATCCCCAGGAGGTTTTATTGGTGACTATTACTGTGGATGGGGAGGAGGAAGAAATCTCTATTTTTAAAGGTTTTTCTAGTTCCCTTACCCGCAGCACCCCCTACGATCCCGATATTCCGATTATTCCTGAAACGGCGACAATTATTAGGATAGATCGTCTTGCCAGTCCCTATCATCCCCTTAACCCTCGCTATATTCAAGAAAATCTTACTTTAGAGGAAATACAGTCTTTACTGATTACTTAAATTGGTAATTTTGCTTAGATAACATCAACTTACTAGGGATCAATTTAACAGCTTTTATTGACCATCCATAAACTTTGTCTATCTAGACAAAAGGTAAATTTGCGGCGTTTTAGTGGTAAAATTACCAGGGAACGATAATCCCTGCCAGTATTCAAGCTGTCAAAGTGGATTTTCTCCCCGGCATTGATCGAGAACAATTAAAAAACTGGAGAGTAATCTGGAGAATCTATGCAACTTAACCCATCTAACCAAGAACTATTACAAATTGAGTATTTAGCTACCGCTGCCACTGGTCAAAATATGGTTAAACATCAGGGAAAAGATGTGATTGAAGGATTAACTAAAACCCCCAAAAGTTTACCATCTAAATATTTTTATGATCAGCAAGGTTCCCAACTTTTTGAAGCAATCTGTCAATTGCCAGAATACTATCCCACTAGGACAGAAGCGGCTATTCTCCAAGAATATGCTCAAGAAATTGTCGCCTATACAGGGGCTTGCGAATTGATCGAATTAGGTAGTGGTAGTTCCACTAAAACTCGTCTGTTATTGGATGCTTATTATCACCAGCAAAAATCCTCTAAATATCTACCTATTGATGTTAGTGAAACTATTCTCAAAGCTAGTGCCATAGAATTACAAAAAGAATATCCTAATTTACCCATTCAGGGGTTAATTGGAACCTATGAACAGGCCCTAGCCTATTGTCAAAACCCTTCCTATAAGACCAGAATGATTTTTTTCTTAGGAAGTTCGATCGGTAATTTTTCTGCGGCTGAATGTGATAAATTCTTAGAAAAAATTGCTACTGTTTTAAAAGCTGGAGATTATTTTTTATTGGGGATTGATCTGCAAAAACCAGTGGCAATTTTAGAAGCAGCTTATAATGATGCTCAAGGGGTGACAGCCGCTTTTAATTTAAATATGCTTTCCCATTTAAATTGGCGTTTTCAAGCTGATTTTAATCTTGATTTATTTAGTCATCAAGCTATCTATAATCAAGATCAATCTCAAATTGAAATGTATTTAATTTGTCAAAAGACTCACTCTGTTCATCTTAAAAAACTCGATTTAACGGTTAATTTTCAAGCGTCGGAAAGTATTTTAACGGAAATTTCCCGTAAATTTAACCTAGAAACTATGGAAAAAGACCTAGAATCAAAGGGATTAAAACCCCTCAAGGTTTTCAGTGATACTGAAAATTTCTTCGGTTTAATTCTCTGTCAATTATCTCTGTAAATCATGAAAACATTGTGGTCAGCAATAAAGGCATAAAAACATGGAAAAGATGCAAGCACAGGCTCCTATCTCTCTAAACAACTGTAGTCGAGAAAATATACTAGACTATTTTGAAAATGCTTGGCAATTAGAAGATATGCTGTTAAAAAGCATCATCAAAGAAGAAGCTTTTTACTGTAACCCTGACGATTTAAGAAATCCCCTCATTTTTTATTTAGGTCATGCTGCCGCTTTTTATCTGAATAAATTGCAGCTGGTTAACCTATTAAAAAAAAGCCCTAATCCTGACTACGAATTATTGTTTGGAGTGGGAGTAGATCCAGCAACTCCTGAAGAATTAAACTCTGCTATCGCCCAAATTCAGTGGCCTGGGGTGGCTAAGGTTTGGGAATATCGGCAACAAGTCTCGGAAATTGTGGTCGAAATAATTAAAAATATCCCCCTTAATCTTCCTATTCATCCTCAGCATTCTCTCTGGGCATTAATGATGGGAATTGAGCATCAGCGTGTTCACTTTGAAACATCTTCAATGTTACTCAGACAACTGCCCTTAGATTGTCTGCAACGTCCTCCAGGTTGGCATTATGCTCCTTCTTTTGGTCAAGCTTATCCTAATCAAATGGTGGAGGTTTCTGGGGGAATGGTAGAAATTGGTAAACCCCAAAATTCTCCTATTTATGGTTGGGATAACGAGTATGGTTATCGTCAAGTTCAAGTTAACAATTTTCTGGTGAGTAAATATATGATTACCAACGGAGAATTTAAAGAATTTGTCCATGATGGTGGCTACGAAAATCCCTGCTATTGGGATGAGGAAGCTTGGCAATGGAAAAATCATTATCAAGTCAAATATCCTAAATTTTGGCTGGTAGATGAGGGAGGAAATTATCAATATCGAGCCATGTTTGATGTTTTCGATTTACCTCTGGATTGGCCAGTAGAAGTTAACTATTATGAAGCAATAGCCTACTGTCGTTTTCAAGGTCAAGGAATACGTTTAATGACCGAAGCTGAGTGGAATTTAGTCACCTATGGCAGTCAAAAAAATCGAGATTACACCCTAGAAAACGATAACTTTGAGGACTATAACCTCAATTTAAAATTCTGTTCTCCCACTCCCGTAGGAATGTTAAAAAATGCTGGTAATAACTCAGAAATTTATGATTTACGCGGTAACGTCTGGGAATGGCTAGAAGATGATTTTAATCCCTTAACTGACTTTCAACCCCATTACCTATATGCTGACAATTCCACTCCTTTCTTTAATAGTCAACATAAAATGATGTTAGGAGGAGCTTGGGTGACTAACGGCACAGAAATCCTACCCTACTATCGCAATTGGTTTCGCCGGAATTTTTATCAACACGCTGGTTTTAGAATCGCGCAAAGTCTTTAGGTGGGGTGTGGGGTGTGGGGTGTGGGGTTTTACCCATTTTCAGGGGGTCAATTACCTAATTTTCAGGGAAAAAGTGCCTAATTTCCCCCCCCGATTACTGCAAAGGCCAGCACTTTTTGATGTCTTGAGATTTATTCGGCCAATCCTAGGTAATTGCCAATTAAAAAAAATTCCTGGAAGAGTCGCCCCTCGATCGCTACAATGGAACCTATTAGAATGCCGATAAACTCGATCGCCATGAATCAACCTGCAATTTTTCATCTCGCTATTCCGATCACCGATGTGTCCACCGCTAAAAGCTTTTACTGTGATGGTTTAGGTTGTTTAGCGGGAAGGGAAACCGAGAAAGCGATAATCTTAAATTTCTATGGTCATCAGGTAGTCGCTCACGTCACTGAAATGCCTCTTACTCGCCAAAATAGCATTTATCCTCGCCATTTTGGTCTAATTCTGCCGGATGCCAGGGATTGGGACAATCTTCTCGCACAAGCACGAGTCAAGCAACTAAAATTTTATCTAGAACCAAAAACTCGCTTTCATGGGGAGATAACCGAACATAAAACCTTCTTTCTGGAGGATCCCTTCTATAACCTCCTCGAATTTAAACATTATCGCCACTATGAAGCTATTTTTGCCAGTCGGCAATTAACAGCGATCGGCGATCGAGCTTAAAATAAACAACAGGGGACTTTTTTGTCAGGGGAACTTCCCTCAGATTCTCTCATCAAAACCCCAAAAACCTTGGCTGGCAATGCTCAATTCTTAGGAAATCTATGAAAAAACTTTTATTGTTAACCCTATTCATTATCGGTCTAGGATTTGCTCTCTTTAACTTTACTGGATTAGCCAATCGGGGCGAATATCAATCAATTTTAATCGACTTTAAGGACGATGTACCCGTCAGCGTCCTCGATGAGCAGTTAAATGCTATCAACAAAAAAGCGGGAAAAACCACCAGTTTAAATAGTATTTTTTCCATCGATGAACATCTTTACACCGTGGAAGGAGATAGCAAACTTCTGAAAACTCTCCGCAATTCCGACCTAAAAAAATACACCGAATCGATCGAACCCGATTATATTTATCATGCTTTTATCGCCCCTAACGACCCCAACTATAGCAAACAGTGGAACCTAAGGGGGATAAACATCGAACGCGCTTGGGAAGAAAATCAGGGACAGGGGATCACCGTCGCCGTTATTGATACAGGTGTATCAAAAGTTCCCGATCTGCGAGAAACCGAGTTTGTGGAAGGCTACGACTTCGTCAACGATCGCAGCAATGCCGAGGACGATAACGGTCACGGAACCCATGTAGCGGGAACAATTGCTCAATCGACCAATAATAACTACGGGGTGGCTGGCATCGCCTACAAAGCCAAAATTATGCCCCTCAAGGTGCTTTCCGGGACGGGTGGGGGAACCGTGGCAGATATCGCCGAAGCGATCCGTTTTGCCGTCGATAATAAAGCCGATGTCATCAATATGAGTTTAGGGGGTGGAGGGGAAACCCAAGTAATGAAAGAGGCGATCGAATATGCCTATAGTAAAGGTGTGGTAATCGTCGCCGCCGCCGGTAATGCCGATGATAATTCCGCCGCCTATCCTGCCCGTTTTCCCCACGTTATCGGCGTTTCTGCGGTAGATGCCTCCGGAAATAAAGCCCCCTATTCTAATTTCGGGGCCGGAGTCGATATTGCTGCCCCAGGCGGCTCCGATACGGGTAAAATTATCCAAGAAACCATCGATCCCGCTAACGGGGGGGAACCGGCGTTCCTCGGTTTTCAGGGAACCAGCATGGCAGCCCCTCACGTTGCTGGGGTGGTAGCTTTAATCAAAGCTGCGGGAATTAAAGAACCCAGTGCAGTTTTAGAGGTTTTGCAACAGTCAGCCCGTAAGATCAATGATGATCCCTTTAATCATTTTGGGGCCGGACAATTAGACGCGGGCAATGCCCTACAATTGGCCCTCAAAGGACAGATTACTTTCCGGGATTTTTGGCGTTGGTTGCGCGATAACGGTTATCTCAATCCCCGTTTCTGGATTGATGGCGGTGCGGTGGCGGTTTTGCCCAAAATGGCCATGGTTTTGGGTTCTTATCTCCTCGCTTGGTGGCTGAGAAATTATTTTCCCTTCTCCTGGAACGGATTTTTGAATGCTGGTCTAATTTTTGGTAGTTCTGGCTTATTTTTCCTCAGAGGTCTTTATATCTTCGATTTACCCCAATGGCCTTTCCGAGTCATGGGGAGTTCTCTTTCTGACCTAGGAGGCGTTATTCAGGGCAGTTCTGCCCTTAATCCGCTTTTTGCCAGTGTTATCCTGCCTTTTGTCCTGATTGCCCTGCTTTTAGGTCATACTCAAGCAAAATGGTTAGCGGTGGGGGTAAGTTTAGCCATGGCGGTGACTTTAGGGATCAGCGCCGTTATCGATCCTACTCTGGTCTGGTTAGGTTCTGGTAGGATCGCCCAGGCATTTTTGGGCGTAAATGCGCTTTTATGTCTCGGTTTAGGTTATTTAGCCCTAAAAAGTGCTAGTTCATCCCGATACGCTTAAACAGGGGTTACAATGGGACAACAAAGGTGATCTACCGATGAAAACCTCTTTGGTTTTGGTATCTTCCTTTTGTTTTGCATTGAGTTCTCCTACAACAGCAGCCTCGGACATTAACCGAGGTTTTTTCTTTATGGTGTATCTTAGTTTCTAAGGGTTTTTGGGGAATCCTCAATCCCTATCCCGAAAGTTTCCCCCAATATCCCCTCGAATCATCGAGTTTATCCATTGTCTCTTTTCTATGGTGTCTATCGTGTCAAATCATAAAATTCTCGTTATCGATGACAGTAAAGTGATCAGGATGCACGTTCGCGATATGTTACCGGAGGGTAACTTTGAATTCCTCGAAGCGAAAGACGGATTAGATGGCTATCATCTCATCCGCACCGAAAACCCGAATTTGATTATTTTGGACTTCCTTCTCCCAAAAATGAGCGGTTGGGAGGTGTTTCAGCAAATCCAAACCGAAGATAATCTCAAAAGTATCCCCCTAGTGTTGATGTCGGGACGGAAAGAGGAGGTAGTAGAGAAAATCCCCGAACCTTTCCAGCATTTTGCCTTTATTGAGAAGCCTTTCGACCAAAAACAATTGCTACAAGCGATTAAAGAAGCGATGGCCAAGGCCAAACAATATTCTCCCAAACCAACAGTTTCTAACCCGAAACTAGAGGAACTCACCGGGGATTATAGCACCGATATTCAGACTCTCCAGTCCCAAATTGCCCAAATGCAAACAGAAATGGAAACTATCAAAAAACAAATGTCTCAATTAGTGGCTTTTATTAAGAAAAAACTGGCCTAGAACTATTCATCCCGATCTTTGATGACTTGGGCAAGCAGTTATCCTTATCCAGCCGGGCCAATCTCTGGCTAATCTCCTATCCCTTTTCCACAGGATTTACTATAATATGAAGTGGTGTTTATTTGGTGAGTGACTAATTTATTAATTCACTGATAACTAATTATGAATTGGCAAGAAATAGCGGGTAATTGGGTTTTTCTCCCCCGTCGTCCCCGGGGTATCATTCACTTTTTAGGGGGGGCATTTGTAGCGGCAGCCCCCAATATTACCTATCGTTGGTTATTAGAAAGTCTTGGGAATTCAGGATATGCTATTGTTGCCACTCCCTTTGTTAATACCCTCGATCACAAATCGATCGCCCGCACAGTTTTAAACCGTTTTGATAATATTATTGAACGTCTGCGCTGGAATCATAGTCTGCCCCAAGGTTATCTCCCCATCTACGGATTGGGTCACAGTATGGGGTGTAAACTGCATTTATTAATCGGTAGTCTCTACGAAGTGGAACGGGAAGGAAATATCCTCATTTCCTTTAATAATTATCCGATTCGTCGGGCTATTCCCTTTATCGAACCTTTGCAAATTGACACCACTTTTAACCTTGAATTTACCCCTTCCCCCGAAGAAACAAACGAGTTAATTTTCCAAGATTATGCCATTCGTCGCAATCTTTTAATCCGTTTTCAAGACGACACGATCGATCAATCTCTGGTATTAAATCCCCTGCTAAAAAAACGCTTTAATGATTTAATTGCCCTGCGAACTCTCCCGGGTAATCATCTCACTCCCTTGAGTCAAGATGTCAGTTGGCAAACCGGAGAAGTATTTACTCCCCTTGATGCGATCGGCCAATGGTTAAAACAGGGACTTGCCCGGGATAATTCCCGTCTCAAAGATGAGATTCTCCACTGGTTAAATCCCGTCCTTCCCACCTCTCGTTAGCTTTCCTCTAGATTAATCCCTATTGCCCGTAATTGCGCCTCTATGCGGGCTAATTTTGCCTCAGCTTCCCGGGCCCGTTGCCGTTCCTGTTGGGCTTGCTGTTCGGCGGTCCTAGCCCTTTGTTCGGCTAATTCCGCTTTTTGCTTGATTTCTAGGGTGGTCAAAAACCGCGAGCCATCGGGATAAAAAATAGCTAACTGGGGACTCTCCAGTTGAAAACGAATCTGTAGAAGCGGACTCTGCCAATTATCGATCGCGGCAATCATCTCCAATTGATCACCCCTGCGCCACCAACCCTGTAGATCATTAGCATCGGGATCGTAGAGATAATATTCTTCTACGCCAAAACGCTGATAAAATTGCCATTTTCGGCGCATTTCCGCTTTTGTGTTGCCCGGAGAGAGAATTTCAAAGACCACCTGCGGCGCAATCTCGTCCTCTAACCATTGCTTATAGGAACCTCGATCGCCCTTGGGTCTGCCAAACACCACCATAGCATCCGGCGCTTGACAGGTTTTATTATCCCCCTCGACGGGATACCACAACAGATCGCCGGCGATAAACACATGGTCATTGTCTGCGAATAAACATTCGAGATTTTCCTTAATCGTCACAATCCAGCGAAACTGTTTGGTATTATCGGCCATCGGTTTACCATCACTATCGGGATAGATAATCTCCGACTCAGAGAAAGATATCGCCTTTATCATCGTTCTACTCCCTAGCGTACTAAATATTTAGTATAGCATTAAATTCCCTGACGAAAGAGGGCAAAAGCCGAGGTATAACCGTGTAAAAAAGTGCGACCGGCCACCGGCCCGATTTCTCCGTTGCAAAAGAAGCCAGCGAGGGGAACATTGGCGAAATAACGCTGAAAAAGACCCGAATCAAAGTCCGGTTTTTCGTAGAGATTTTCCCCGCGGCCGAGACAGGAAAAGATTAAAGCACCTAGTACCTCTGAACTGTCGGGTTTTTCTCGGGGAAAAGCTTGCAGAAGTAATTCTAAATCTAGAGCGGAAGTGTCGGCATCGCGCAGGTGAAATTGTACCCGCTGCCCCGGACGCACTCGATCGCCAATTGCGATCGCACCTTGGCGAGGATCTACTCCCAAAACATTGCGAATTAAGAAATCCCCGGCCCGCAACTGCATTTTAAACTCATCCCTAGCAATACCGATAAAAAGGGAGTGTTGCGCTAATTCTCGGTCTTTTTCGCTCAAGGAGGCAATTAAATCCCGCAGTAGATTTAAAGGTGGTTGGGGAGTCCCATCGGCCCCTTTACCGGTCATGGAGATGATAATATTGCGTTCTCCCTCACTTACCTGATAAATCGGTCCAATGGGACGACAACCCTGGGCGACGATAGTTTCGACGATAATATTGCCAGAAAGGGCAATTCCTACGGTTCCCTGACGATAGAGATAGCTATTACGGGGTTTTTGTTGATCGTGGTAGAATAGACCCCCAGAACGTTCGATCATGCCGCCACTGACTAAACCGCCGATTTTGGCCGAACCGGGGTAGGCAAAATCCAAACCCTCTAACAGATCATTGATGCGACTGGAAAAAGGATCGGCTAAAAGGATAAATTGGGGATTTTTGGCCGCTTCTACCCCTAATAATTCTGTCCAACTAGAGGGGGAACTGTCGAGATCGGGCATTTCCGCCGCTTCGATATAAAAGGGCTGCACTTCCACATCCGGCAAATGGGCGACGGTGAGACTTAAAGCCGGACTCGCTTCGATTTCTCGCGCTTTTTCCCTCTCACCCATGCCGACAATCCCCGCCCCACCGCAGCCGATCAGCACAGGAACGGGGAGTTTATCCAAGATTAAGGGAACTAAACGGGGATAGTCGCTGGCATAGGCAGAAGAAATAAAAATTATGGCTAGATCTGCCGATCCAACTAGCTTATCTTGCACTTTTTCTACTACCTCCGTCACCGCCGCTTCTAGGGAGGGACGGGTTGATAGGGCATTAATCCACTCGATGCGATTGCTCATGTTTCTTGACCCCAAATTTGGTCTCAATGGTCAAAGATGATTATCTTAACAATAAATTAACCTAAAAATCCTATCCGCGCCCCTAGATGGCCCAATAAATTGTAGAATTGTCATGACGTGAGCCAATAGGGCCGCAAGGGATTGTCAGTTATTTTAATCATATTTAATCTTAAAATAGAGAATTGTCCCCGCTAAGATAAAAGTCACAAAATTAGCGATAATAATCGGTTTACTGCTCATATAAAGACCGTAGATGAGCCAAAGAAAAACCCCCAGACAAAAGCAAATAAACATAGTTAGGGACAAGTCCTTAGCCGAACGATAACGCCAAGTTTTAATCACTTGGGGTAAAAAGGAGACAGTGGTTAATATTCCCGCCACGATCCCGATTAGTTCAATAATATTCACCGATTATCCTCTTTGCTCAGTTTCTCTCATTTTAAACTGTTGACTATCTAAATTACTGGTTAAGACGGCTCTCTCCACATCATCGGGTAAAGTGTTGGTGAATGGGAAAAAATTTCCCATTGTTTCTATTGAGCGACTACTATCACCGAAGTGCCGATTTGTACCTTTTCAAATAAAGCCTTTATATCTCGATCGCGCATCCTAACGCAACCGTGGGAGACGGCCCGGCCGATGAGATTTTCTTGGGGTGTACCGTGAAAACCGATAAAATTGGCACCATCAGTCCAAAATCCGATCCAACGCGCCCCTAAGGGGTTGTTTTTTCCCGATGGGACCAGTTGCCCGGTGAAAGGATGTTCCCAGACCGGTTCCCGCACCATCTGAATCACCCTAAATTGTCCCGTCGGGGTTTCCCAACCCGGACGACCGATCGCCACTGGGTAAGATGCAATTATTTTCTGTCCTTGGTAAACAAAAACCCGTCTTTTTTTTAAATTCAGCAGCAAACGGGTTTCCGTTCGGATTACCGTGGTTGCGGGGGGGGAATTACCGAGACTAATGGGGGGATTGAGGAAAAATTCCCCTATTCCTAGACATAAACAGAGAATTGGCAGAAAAACTCCCATCGGATACCGGCAAAGTCAAGATTTTTCATTCGTATTCTAATCTGATTGTGAAGATGTCAAACCAAAGTCGATAGGATGAACCCGAGGGGGGAGGATAAAATCGCCGTCGAGTTAGACTAATTCGGTTACACTAATCCATAGCTGGAATATTAACTTTTGTAACTATGACCGCCGCTATTGCTCTCGATCGCGTTTCTAAAATCTATAACAATCTGCCAGTAGTTAACGAGCTTTCCTTTGCCATCGAAAAAGGGGAAATCTTTGGTTTACTCGGTCCCAACGGTGCGGGAAAATCGACGACAATCCGCATGATTATCACCCTAACCGAAGCAAGTCAAGGAGAAATCGAAGTGGCGGGGTATAATGTGAAAAAATACCGCGATCAGGTGAAAAGAAATATAGGGGTAGTCTTGCAACAGATTAGCGTTGATGGGGAATTAACCGTCTGGGAAAATCTGGAATTTCACGGCCGGATGCACCATATCCCCAATCCCCAGAGACAGGAATTAATCGATCGCTATTTAGATTATGTCAGTTTAAGCGATCGAAAATCTGCCCTGGCCAAAACTCTGTCCGGAGGGATGAAACGACGTTTACAGATTGCTCGCGCCCTTCTTCACGAACCAAAAATCCTCTTTCTCGATGAACCAACTGTGGGTTTAGATCCCCAAAATCGTCGTCGTTTGTGGGAAGTAATTCGCGATTTAAACCAGCAAGGAATGACAATTTTGTTAACCACTCACTACATGGAAGAAGTGGAATTTCTCTGTCAGGATAACGCCGCAGGAAAACCAGGCAGAATTGGCATTATGGATGGGGGCAAATTAATCGAATTAGGAACTCTAGCGGATTTTCGTGCTAAGTATGGCGAGGGTTTAGTTATCAAACAAGTTGGCGATAAAATCGATTATAAATTCTTCCCCACTGTGGCCGATGCTAACTCTTATCTGGACACTTTGAGTGATAAAACTGGAGTAATGTGCCGCCCTTCCAACCTCGAAGATATCTTTGTGGAACTGACGGGACATCAATTAGATTAAATTCTGGTTTTAGCTGTTGGGAAATTATTCGGCGTTCGGTTTTTGACTGCGGTTTTTCGGAGATTAGCTGTGTTTAAATTGGCATTTATTGACTTTTAAGCTAAGACGCATTTAAACCGCTTATTCTTAGATTATCCGAACCTCCCCCAATCGCTTTACTGTTGCCTTTTGCCTCTTGCCTCGTCTCAACAAGCAATTTAAATACTTAACAACTTAGAGTCTAGGTCAATTAGCTGAGGCTGTGCCTAAAAACCGAATTCAACCCTAAAAAAAGAGGCTTTTAGCGGTTTTTAAGCTTTTTGAGCCAGATAAATGACCTAGTGGGGGAACTTTTTTCCTAGAGGGAGAGTCGTCGGAAACTGGATAAAAACTAGAGTCCCCCGTTGATCGATAGACAAAATTGACGGTAATCGTTTAGAATGAGGCACTGAATACTGACGAGATGACAATTATCCCTATGACCGATCTCCAAGCAAAAACTAGATGGTCAACAGTGCGGCGATATTACGAATTGCTTAGTGTTTTAGTGGAACGTAATCTCAAGGGACGCTATCGGGGTTCTTTTCTGGGGGTTTACTGGTCCTTGTTAAATCCCCTGATTATGACTGCACTATACACGGCAATTTTCGGCACGGTTTTCGCCTCTTATTTTGATAATTCTCTAGTTAACTATGTCCTAGCGGCTTTCACTGGTTTAGTAGTAATAAATTTCTTTAATGCTTCCACTAACCAAGCTTTACCTAGCATCGTTAGTAATGGCAGTATTTTAAATAAAATTCGTCTGCCAGTTAGCATTTTTCCCCTTTCCATGGTAGTGGCAAATATTTTTCAATTTGCTATTAGTATCTTTCCCCTTTTGGCTATAGTGACTCTCTGGAAATCTCAAAGTTTAATTAATGTAATTGCTCTGATTTTTCCTGTGATCGGTCTTTCTCTGGTTTGCACGGGAGTGGGTTTCTTTGTCAGTACCCTCTACGTTTTCTTCAGAGATTTACCCTATTTTTACGAAATTGTTTGTTTTGTCGCTTGGATTAGCAGCCCGATTTTCTATCCCCCGGAAATTATTCCTCCTTCCGTACAACCATTTCTGCTATTAAACCCATTATTACCGGTAATTGAAAGTATTCGCCAATTGTCCCTTTCTCCCGGATTACCAGATTTTGGTTTGATATTTCAATCTCTACTCGGTGGGATCATCATCTTAGGAATTGGTTGGACTTGCTTCCGACTCTGGCGACATTTATTTATGGATTTATTATAAATGACAGAAGTAATTCGACTCGATCAAGTGTCTCTCCAAAGACGCACTCAAGAAGAATTTTCCTACGATCTAAAAAGGACAATCTTCTCTATTCTTGAAGGTAAATATCGTCAACCGGCCAAAAAATTAGTGCTAGATGATATAGATTTAGTCATTAATTCTGGAGCAAAGTTAGGTATCATTGGAGCTAATGGCGCAGGAAAATCTACTCTCTTAAAAGTTATTTGTGGTATTCTGGAACCGACAAAGGGACAGGTGAGAGTTAGGGGACAAATTGCTTCTCTAATTGAATTAGGAGCGGGTTTCGATCCAGATCTACCAGTAAAAGATAATATTATTCTCTATGGGGTAATGCTGGGATTTTCTCGTCAGGAAATGAAGGAAAAAACCAAAGATATCCTCGACTTTGCTGAATTAGAAGAATACATGGGAGCGCCGGTGAAATCTCTTTCTTCCGGGATGGTGGCTCGTTTAGGATTTGCGATCGCAACAGAGGTTCACCCCGATATTCTTATTCTTGATGAAGTCCTTTCCGTCGGGGATGAAAGTTTTAAAAATAAGTGTAAACGACGTTTAAAAAAATTCTGGAATTCTAACGCTACTATTTTAGTAGTTTCCCACGATTTGACTTTAATTCAAGAGTCCTGTGACCAAGCAATTTGGCTGAATAAAGGCCAGTTGCAATGTCAGGGTGCATCGGAAGATGTAATCAAGTTTTATTTGGATTCCGTGCATCAAAATGAAGTTAATTTTTAATTAAGTAGGTAATCTCAATTAATTTATCTACGTTTGGCTCTCTTGGGTTTGGTGGGTAAAATGTATTATAGGGTACATTCCTGCTGGCGGTCGCAACGCGCTCGCTACGCGAGACCAACTGGAACGAACCACAAAGACCCAAAGGACACAAAGATTGATCGCTTCTAGATAATCTAAACTTATCACACAAAGAATAAGAGAGCCTACGTTTTACTTAGTCGAAAACGCTGTAACAAAATAAAAAACCTCGGTGTCCAGCCGAGGTAGCGCTAAGTTATGTAGGAGAACTCAAGCAAATCTGTCAATGGGGCAAACCCAAACCCCGAAAACTTTTTTAAGCTAGTAGGCCAAGTTTTTTACCGTTGTCTCGGACTCAAGGAATCATATTCTGTCCGATACTCCTCGAGACAATCTGAACTGGCTTGCTGTCTTGGCTGTTTTGCTTTAACTTTTAGTTCATGTAAATAAATGTAACAATATTTTTACAAATTGTAAAGAAGGATTGACAAAATAAAACTTATATGTTGCATAAGCTGAGTTAATATTTTTCGCCGATCGAAGCTAGGGAGGTAATATATAGGGAGATTGGTTCACTAGCGTGACAAGGTGTATCCAGAATGTCCTATTTGTTTTTATTACCACTGTTCACCGCTGCCTTGGCTGCCTATTTCTGGCAGAAGTCCAGCGATGAGATCGCTTATCTCGCCAGTGCCGCCACGGTAATTAGTTTAGTGTTGAGTCTGGTTTTAGCCCCTTGGCAGATTCAGCTATTAATTCTCTTGACAGTTGTGATTGTCGTCACATTTTTATGGCAAGGACGAGAAGAGCAAAAAAATGTCCTCGTCTCCACTCCAGAAACCGCCGGCGAGAAAAAGTACCGTGGCGCCACCTATAGGGAGCCAACAGTCGCCGAGGCTCCTGTCAAGGAGCGAGGGGGTAAATATCGCGGTGCGGAGGTTAAAATCACCAATAATCCCAGGGTAGCTAACCCAATTCGCTCCTCATCTCTCAAATATCGCGGCGCTGGTTCAGGAAACAAAGACCAGTAATCAGTTATCAGTAATCAGCCATCAGATCAGGTGAGAGAACATTAGTCATAAGTAGGGGCTGCTGAAAAACTTTTTCAGCAGCCCCTACTTAGCTTAGCTGCCCAGTATTGCCGTCTGAGTGCGCGTCGGGGCAAAAACCTGCTGCCGTTGCTGTCGCTCATTCTATCCTGGTGATTGCTTATCATACTAAATCCTTTGAGTATAGGCTACATATCAGGACAGGCACTCATGCAAGAGGCACTCATGCAAAACGGAGAATAAATAAGTAGTCGTGCAAAATTAATTTCCTAGTGAAGATAGGCACTCATGCAAGAGGCAAGAGGTGTTTAGATATGTGTAATTAATTTTGCTTAGGTACTTAATCAGTTTTTAATAACCAGATTTAGTATCATCTTATCTCTCGTCAAGAACCTTCCCTAGATTTAGGGGCTGATTATTTTGACCAATAACGACCCGAAAGTGCGAAAAAACGTCTGGTTAAAAGTTTGGAGAAGCTTGGTTATCAAGTTACTCTTGAGTCTTTGGCGGTTGTTTCTTAAATTGGTCTAAAATACGGGTAAATCTGGCTGTTATCCTTGAAGACAGCGGCCAAATCGTTCATAACGCTTTTTAGTTGCGTTATCATTTTCTAGTCAGTCCCGATGAAAAAATTTTCACCCCCACAGAGGAAAGAGATTTCCTTCCCTACACCCGACACCCCACACCCTACACCCCACACCCTCTTTCCAGTCAGGAGGCAAAAGGCAAGAGGCAAGAGGCAAAAGTCAAATTTTGCCAAAACAGAAAATCTCCTCTTATGGTATATAAAGTAAAGGATTATTAAGCTTCGCAGAAGTTTATTAATTAAAGTTCAAAATATATTGACAAAAAAATTGGCTTGTGGTAGGGAGCAGAATTTAGCCAAACCTCCTAGCTGATTTCTTGTCAAAGGTTCACCTAAGTGTAATTGGAGATTTCATGACGGCAACGACGGATAAATTGCCTGGGGAGTTGATCACCTCGATCGAGCCAGACTTTAAACTGAAAGATATTATTAAAAGCATTCCCAAAGAATATTTCCAGAAAGACCCTGTTAAGGCTTGGTTGGGAGTGATTATGAATATTTTGGCGGTAATTGCGGGTTATGCGATGCTAGTTTATTCTCCCTGGTATTTACTGCCTTTAGCTTGGATTTTCACTGGTACAGCCTTAACGGGATTTTTTGTGATCGCGCATGATTGCGGTCATCGGTCTTTTTCTAATCGACGCTGGGTTAATGATCTTGTCGGTCATATTTTCCTGTTACCGCTTATCTATCCCTTCCACTGCTGGCGTTTCCTGCACGATCGCCATCATGCTAAAACTAACATGGTAACTATAGATAATGCTTGGGATCCGTGGGAATTAGAAGCTTTTAACTCGGCCAATCCCCTAGTGCGTCTCTTTTATCGCGGCATTCGCGGACGTTTCTGGTGGCTCGGTTCGATCGCCCACTGGGCTATTCTACACTTCAATATCGAACAATTCAAGGAGAACGAACGGGAAAAAGCGCGCTTTTCGATGATTGTAGTTCTGGTTTTTGGCGCTATTTTTTTCCCAACCCTCATTTTCTACACTGGTGTCTGGGGATTGGTTAAATTTTGGGTGGTGCCTTGGTTTGTCTATCATTTTTGGATGAGTACCTTTACCCTTGTCCATCACACGGATCCCGATATTCAATTTTTCCATCCCGAGGACTGGAATCAAGCTTTAGCGCAACTAGAAGGAACGGTTCACTGTAGCTATCCCCGTTGGGTAGAAATTCTCTGTCACGATATTAATGTCCATATCCCCCATCATATCTCGACGGCGATTCCTTCCTATAACCTCCGCAAAGTTCACGCTAGTCTCCAAGAAAATTGGGGTAGTCACCTAAAAGAAACTGAGTTTTCTTGGCCATTAATGAAACGAATTGTTGATTATTGCCATATTTTCGACTCCGAAACCGCCTACAAAACCTTTAAGGAAAGCCGCGGTTAAATCAGTTATCAGTTATCAGTTATCAGTTATCAGTGGGTAAGTTGTCAGTGATCAGATTTGAGTTTTAAGTGAGAGTATTAAATATCAGTTATCAGTTATCAGTGATCAGATTTGAGTTTTAAGTGACAGTATTAAATATCAGTTATCAGTTATCATACTAAATTCGGTTATTAAAAACTGATTATTTATTCCCCCTTTTGCCTTTTGCCTCTTGCCTTCTGCCTCTTGCCTTCTGCCTCTTGCCTCTCCTGATATGTAGCATATACTCAACGGATTTAGTATCAGTTGTCAGTGATCAGATTTGAGTTTTAAGTGACAGTATTAAATAGAAGTTTCCTCCTGTCTTTTCACTGATTACTGTTGACTGAGCACTGAAAAAAGCTCCCTGCTCCCCAATTTATAATTCATAATTCATAATTCATAAGGAAAGATTACCAGGAACTGCGTTTACCATTGGGCATAACTGTTAACCAATTGGTTTTTGCTAGGGCGATTTGTTCTGGAGTTACTTGGGCATCAGAGAGATTAGCACCGCAAAGATTAGCGTTTTTGAGATGAGCATAGCGAAGATTGGCTCCGATAAGATTCGCCCCGCGTAAATCGGCTCCTTCGAGGTCTGCATAACCGAGATAGGCATTATTTAAATTGGTACTTTTGAGAATAGCTTGACTGAGATTAGCCCGGCCTAGATCCGCCTTGGACAGATCTGCCCCTTGTAAATTAGCTCCTGTTAATTTGGATTGACAGAAATTTACGCCCAAAAGTTTTGCTTTGGCAAGATTGAGATTCGGTAATTCCTCTTGGGCGAAATTGCGCCGGCCGTTATTGTAAGCATCGAGAATCGCTTTTTCATCTAAGCGACGTTTTTTCTTCAGTAAGGTTATATCTGTGCTGCTGCGGGCTTGACCCCTGGATAATACATTTGTATTAATTATTTGAAGAGCCATCTGTCCGTCCAGCATATTATTTGGAGAGGCCTCCCGATTTTTATTTTTGGGGCGAAATTTAGAATTGAGAGGGGCAGAAACGGAGAAATTACCCATCGGACTTGAATCTTCTGGAGGTTTCAGGGGAGTCCCCACTGGAGCAGCGATTAAACTTTGGGCTAGACTATCGGCATAAGCGGTCATGTCTAAAGCATCCATTACCTCTTGGGCGGATTTGTAGCGATGACGGACAGAGACTTCCAGCATTCTTTTCAGGACTTTAGCAAACTGGGGACTCACCTGGACTAATTTTTCCCAGAGTAATTCACCTGTATTAACATCAACTTCGATCGCTTTAGGGGATTTGCCCGTGAGTAGATAGAGACAGGTAACTCCCACTGCGTAGATATCACTAGCATAGACGGGACGCATAGCCATCTGTTCGGGAGGGGCAAAACCTTGGGTCCCCACGGCAAAATTAGTCAAAGCGGTTTGAGAATCGGCATTGGCAATGACGGTATTAACTTGATTTTTGACGGCCCCAAAGTCAATCAGAACCAATTTTCGGTCTGTTTGCCGACGAATTAGGTTAGCGGGTTTGATATCCCGATGAATTACCTTTCGCTCGTGGACATATTGCAAAATTGGCAACAGTTCACTTAAAAACTGTTTGACTCCCGCTTCGCTAAACGGTCCGCGTTTTTTTACCTCTTGGTGCAGGTTATGACCTTTAACGTATTCTTGAACTAGATAAAACTGTTGATTATCTTCAAAATAGTCCAATAATCGGGGAATCTGCGGATGAACGCCCAGTTTTGCCAAGGTTTCGGCTTCTCGGTCAAAAAGTTCCCTGGCCATGGCAAAAACATTAGGATCGTCAGTGGAAGGTCGCAGTTGTTTGACCACACATAGGGGTTTACCCGGTAGGGACAAATCCGATGAGACAAAAGTTGTCCCAAACCCTCCTTTCGCCAAAATGCCTAGGGTTTGATAGCGGTCGTGCAGAAGAAGTTTTGAGCCGCAACTCGCGCAGATTAACGCTGTCGGGTCGTTTTTCGGTTGAGAACAGTTGGGATTAAGGCAGTAGGTCATCGAGAGTCACCAATTGACCGATACTTTTTGGCTAACAGATAAGCTGTTCGTAATTTAAATTGCTTGTTGAGACGAGGCAAGAGGCAAGAGGCAAGAGGCAACAGTAAAGGGATTGAGGGAGATTCGGCTAATCTTAAGAATAAGCACTTTAAATGCGTCTTAGCTTACTAACAATGCACTTTTAGGAGATTCTCATTCTCCTCGAGAGGGGGCATCTCCCAAAGTCTCAAACCAGAGGACTGAGACAATCAAAGCGCTTGTGTCGTTTTGGTTATCGACTAAAACAGCGCCTTTTTTGTGTCATTGCTTAGTTAACGCAGGGGCAACTTATCAAGACAGGGGTTGCTCCTTAACTGGGATTCTTACCTAATCCTCCCCAGTTTATCACAGATTTTAAAATTGGCTACTGGTGTCAATTGTCAACTAATGTTAGCTTTTGTTGATAATTCATCACCGCTAATCACCTTTTCACTTTCATCAAAGCGGCCCGGGCCTGTTCGCGGTCATCGAAATGGATTTTTTCCGTCCCCAAAATTTGATAATCTTCATGACCTTTACCCGCAATAATTACCCCGTCTCCCGGTTGTGCTGCTTGAATCGCCGTGTCAATGGCCAAAGCGCGATCGCTAATTACCTGCACGGTAATTTCTGGGGGAATGCCAGCGATAATATCCTCAAGGATTCGTTCGGGAGACTCTGTGCGGGGATTATCGGAGGTAACTATGGCTAAATCTGCTAATTCTGCCGCTATTTTCCCCATTAACGGTCGTTTTGTCCGATCTCGATCGCCGCCACAACCAAAAACACAAATCATCCGACCGGAAATAAAAGGCCGGGAAGCTTTTAAAACATTCTCTAAACTGTCGGGAGTATGGGCATAATCGACAATGACGCTGATATCTTGGTCAGGCGCGATGCTAACCCGTTCCATCCGCCCCGGTACTCCTGAAAACTGGGGAATTTGGGCGATTACTGTCTCTAAATCTACACCACATTCTAACACTGCCGCCACCGCCGCTAAGAGGTTAGCTAGATTATATTGACCCACCAGAGGGGAAGCAAAGGCTATTTCTCCTTGGGGAGTCACCATCACCCCTTCCACTCCCGTGGGTTGATAGTGTAAATCCTTAGTATAAAAATCGGCACTAGCATCGGACACACTATAGGTTAAAACCTGTTGGGGAGAGAGGGAGGCCGCTAAACGTTGACCATAGGCATCATCAAGGTTAATAATCGCCTTACCTTGCAGATAATCGGGACTAAATAATTTAGCTTTAGCGGCAAAATAATCCTCCATGTCGAGGTGATAATCGAGATGGTCCCGGGTGAGATTAGTAAATACCGTCACGGGAAAAGTACAACCCTGTACCCGTCCCTGGGCCAGTGCATGGGAACTAACTTCCATGACGGCGATTTCATTGCCGGCGCTCACCGCTTTGGCTAAACTAGCTTGTAACTCGTTAGCGAAAGGGGTGGTATGATTAGCGGTTTCTTGGAATCCTTGCCAACGGGTGTAAAGAGTCCCGAATAACGCGGTGGCAATCCCCGCTTGGCTGAGAAAATATTCAATTAAATGGGTGGTGGTGGTTTTGCCGTTGGTTCCCGTCACACCGATTAATTTTAGGGTAAAGGCCGGATAATGATAGAATTTAGCAGCGATCGCAGCAGTGGCAGTAACTAAATCTGCCACAACGATTACGCAAGCATCCTCCGGGGGGGGAAATTTAGCAGCGGCTGCCGGGGAGATAAGCGCCGCTACGGCCCCGCTTTCCAAAGCAGAACGCCAAAATTCGCCGCCATCGACGCGAGTACCGGGTAAACCGATAAATAAATCTCCCGGTTGACAAGCATGGGAATTGGTAGAAATTCCTGTAATCTCGGTAATAGAAGCGATAGGAGAAGAAATCGGGGAAACCAGAGGGATAGTTGTTAAAAGTTCTTGTAGTTTCATAGTCAGGATTGAATCTAGGGATTGCTGCTTTTAGATTAGCCGATTATCAAAGAGGTTCCTAGTCCGAAATGGGGAAGTGGGGTAGTGGGGTAGTGGGGAGATGGGAATTATGAATTATGAATTATGAATTATGAATTATGAATTATGAATTGGGGAGAAGGGAGTGGGTAGTGGGGTAGTGGGGAAATGGGGTAGTGGGGAAGTGGGGAGATGGGAATTATGAATTATGAATTATGAATTATGAATTGGGGAGAAGGGAGTGGGAAGTGGGGAGATGGGGAAGTGGGGTAGTGGGGTAGTGGGGTAGTGGGGAAATGGGAATTATGAATTATGAATTATGAATTGGGGAGAAGGGAGTGGGAAGTGGGGAGATGGGGAAGTGGGGAAATGGGGAAGTGGAGCATTTGGAGGAAATTTCCCTAAACCCCTAAATCCCTATCACCCTATCACCCCAAAACCCTATCACCCTATCACCCTATCTCCTGCCTCCTGATATCTGCGATAAGCTAAAAAAAACAAGGCTATAGCTTGTCAACTGTTGACGATTTTCTGCTGACGATTTTCGGGATACTTATATGCAATTCGTCGATTTTCTGGCTCTCATTCATCCTATCCTAGCGATAGTGGTCGTTTTCCCTATTATCGGCCTCGTAGTTAACTTTGCTTGGCAAACCCGTCAACGTCGCCTAGAAACCAACGCGGGAAATAAAAGTAAAATTCCCCCAATGGTCGGGCCAGAACATCTACGCTTAGGCCGCTGGTTAACGGGTACAGTGGTAGGGGTTAACCTGTTAGCACTAGCTTACTCGGTCGTTTACGGTTTTAATGGTTTTGTCGATAAACAAAAAGACGGAAAATTAGACTCCTTTCAGGTCATTTTTGTGATTTTGATGTTTTTTGTCACCATTGCCTCTTTGGTCTGTCTCTACCGCGCTAGACAAGCTCTCTGGCGCGGAATTTTTGCCACCTTGACTGGCATCGGTTTAATTATTATCGGTTCTCAGGATGGGGTCTGGCGACTCTCGGACCAATGGTACTGGTCTCACTACTATATCGGCATGGCGGCATCATTACTGATGATTTTCTCTCTGGCCATTGTCGAAGATATCTATAAAGACCGTTCCCATCGTTGGCGCATCGCCCATACAATTCTCAATTGTATCGCTCTGGCTCTCTTTCTGGGACAAGCCATGACTGGTTCGAGGGATTTGCTGGAAATTCCCCTCAGTTGGCAAAAACCGGCAATTTATCGCTGTGATTTCACCAATAAAACCTGTCCTGAACCGAAATCCTCAACCCCCCCCATCAACCCGATAAGTTAAACTTTTTTAGGGACTGGGAGAGGGTGAAGGAGTCGGGAAATTAATCACACTCAGATTCATCCGGAGCGGTATCGATGGGTTCCTCACACCAATTGGCAATCTTATCAAGTTGGGGAAATTGGGGTTTCAGGTCATAGATTAATTCAGTCCATTCTACCCCTTGGGTCACAGCAACAGCACCGCTATTTGAGTCACAGTCTGTAATTTCGCCCCAATTTTTACCCCAGGCAGCACCGATGAAAGTACCAGTACCGGTTTTACCGAGGGAATAGTCAGGAGCAAAGATAAACGCTTGTAGTGTTTGGTCTCCTCTCAGACAAATTTGCGGCGCAGCGGAACCTAATCCATTATCGGCATAAATTTGTAGATTGCCCGGTTTACAGCCAGTCACACTACCACAGTCGTGTTCGATGGCACCGTTAATATTACCTCTAACATAGAAAACTACCCGTTGCCCCGGAGTAATGGTAATCTTCTCGTCATCTTCCTCATCCAAGTTGATATTATCAACGATATACTCGTACACTCCGCTGGGAGATGCTGTGTCTCCCGTTCTGGGAAAAGTTTCAGAACTGGTAAGTGCCAGGTTTTTCTGCTCATCGCGAAGGCCAGTGGGAATCGGCGGTAAATTGGGGAAAGGGACATCGACAAATTGTGCCGTGTAGGGGGGATTGAGTGCGGGTGTGGGCGGTTCAATCTTATCTTGTTCAGCCTCACATTCTGGACTCACCACCTCCTCCACCACATCCCCTTGAAATCTAGCACCATCGTCCGCCGTTCCTTCACTTATCCATAAAGCTGGGACCGTGGTGCGGTTAAATGCGGGGCGAGGGGCATCAAGAATAGGGATAGTTACCACCACGCGGTTACGGGAGGCGGCATTATCGTCACTATCTATATCCGGACCAGTGTTAGTTAGGTCTGTTGCGGCACTGATGCGAGAACGTCCTTCGAGGGTGAGAACTCCCTTACCAGGACCAGTACTATAATCGTATCCAACCACGCGATAATAACGATTATTACCGAGCTCAAACCATGTATTTGCGCTCAAACCTCTTAATTCATTGATTTTTGCCGTCAAGGTATCAGCATCGTTGGGATTACTGCAGGAGGAAGCGGCGTCGACTAATTTTTTTAAATGTCTTTGTAAATTGGTACTGGGATTAGCAACCACTTCGGCGTTCTGCCAACAATCGCCACCGGAAGTACAATTACTATCAACCGTCGCCATAACTCGCACGCTATTAAGTAAATCCTGCACGCGAGCCACTCCAGTTTCGGAACTTGTTAAAGCATCAGCCCGGACTTTTTGGGCAATTACTTTCGATTGGTCCCCTTGGGCGCGCATGATCATAGTCATTCCTGTCACCATCAGGATAAGTCCAATTAACACGGCAAGGGGCAAGGCAAACCCTTTTTCCCTATTAGCCATCAGGTGAAGGCATAAACGATTGTTCATAAGCCAGTCCATCTAAGAATGGTTACCTTTATTATACTAACAAGTAGCTGGTTATAATTAAATTGAAGATGTATCCTCCCTGCCTCCCTTGATAACGGGGGTGCAGATTCTCCCTTATTAAGCGCGGTATCTGACAGTTTTTAACACCTAACTACTGTTCAAGTTTTGGTCAAGTGACAACTGTGATAATACAGGGATAACACTGTGAGTAAAATCACAGACAAAAGCCAGTTGATACGATAATCAGCCAATAATTTTTCGATAAGTATGTAGGCGTTAAAAATTATCAGATGCCCCCCTTGATAA
>NZ_CAIP01000053.1 GCF_000297435.1 Microcystis sp. T1-4
TGCCAATACATCTGTCATAATTTAACAGTCACTCCCCTTGCAGAAGTGCCTCTCCTGATATGTAGCCTATACTCAGCGGATTTAGTATAACCTATCGGTGAAACCGGAGATTTTCTATCCGAATGCTTCGCCCGTACTTTTTCAGCAGACCCTATTTAGTATTACAATCGATCGGATTTCGCGGATCTGAGTTTTTGTCCCTTTTGAGTTTCTCGATTTCTCGTTGATTGGCTTCCCGGTCCGCAGCCACCCATAATTGTTTATCTTCATCCCAGTTGGCTTCCGTGTATATTGCTCTTTCCCAAAAGCAGGCCGATTTAATTTGTTTTGGATCAACCTCGGCTCCCCAGAGGATGGCTCCCCAGAGGATGGCTCCGTAGAGGTTGGCTCTGTTGAGGTCGGCTCCGTTGAGGTAGGCTCCGTTGAGTTCGGCTCCGTTGAGGTTGGCTTCGTTGAGGTAGGCTCCGTTGAGTTTGGCTCCCCAGAGGATGGCTTCGTTGAGGTAGGCTCTGTAGAGGTAGGCTTCGTTGAGGTTGGCTCTGTAGAGGTTGGCTCGGTTGAGGTTGGCTCCGTTGAGGTTGGCTCCGTCGAGGTTGGCTCGGTTGAGGTTGGCTCCGTCGAGGTTGGCTCGGTTGAGGTTGGCTCCCCTCAAATTTGTCCGACTTAAATCAAGAATTTTAATTTTATTAGAGTCAGTTGTTTCAGCCAAATTATCGCCAGCTTGGTCATTCTCAACTTTACGCCGGCCGATTACCGTTAAAGCGGCCTGAACTGGAATACTCACGGAAGGGAGCTTTTCTAGGACTTTCTGTCTTTCCTCTGGCTTCAGTTGTTCAATATTCGAGGGAATGGGGGAATTTTTACGAATGTAGGAAGTCAGCACTTCCATAATTGTCCATTGATCCTTGGGAGAATCTTTGGCAATTCGCTCTAGGGAATAAATGCCGCCAATTACCACCTCCTCTTTATTATTACCGATTTGCTCGACAGCTTTCGAGAAGCGCTCGGTAATCAGACGTTCCTGAATCAGTTGCCTTTCCGCTTGAGAATTGAGATAATTGACAAAAAGCCCAATTCCTGCGAAAAGGGTGGCAATTAATCCCAGGGCAGAAATAATCGTTTTGACCACATCAATGGCAAAGGTGCGGCTGTCTTTGTCTTCACGGGCAAAAAGTCCCGGTATTTGCTGAAATAGCCAGAAGGGAAAGATTAGCAGTTTCCAAGCAACTCTGACAAGAGACTGGAGCGATAGCAACAATCTTTTAATTAGCCTTTTTCCCCGGCGATAGGGCATCTTTAGATTCCAAGCAAGAATCGCTCTGGGATGTTGGCTAAAATATTCTTTCGCTTGCTGCCAGTCATCTATCTCATTGCCTTCTTTACCCGATGCCAGCCGTTTTTGATAAAACTCGTGAGCTTTGATCTGGTGCAATTCTAAAGGAATTCGTGGTGATTTTCTCGGAACCATGCAGCGTTTTCCCCACCAATAGATGGATTTTGCCAAGAAACTGAGGGACTGACAAAACTGTTTTCGAGGTTGGTTGAAAGAGAGTAAAATCCAACCATTAAAGTTTGTCTGTTAATCGAGTAATCGGCTCTCTTGGCTGCTGTGTAATCAACAGGATCGATCATCGAGATTGTCGGTATAGACTAGAGCCTAACGTCAACCTTTGATCAAGCTGTTGGGATACAATCCAGCAAGGACAAGAGAGCCTATTTACAGAATCGATCGCTTTAAGTAGGGCTTGCTGAATAAATCTAAAAACCTTGTTGGATCAGACTTTTAGACTTTTTTTCCCTCAAAAAGTGCCAGCCGTTGCGGGGATCGGGGGGAAAATCCCTGGACTTTTTCCCTGAAAATTAGGTAACTGACCACGGCGGTTCGACAGGCTCACCGTCCACTCGACTGAGCTTCGCCGAACGTCCTGAAAATAGGTAAAACCCCACACCCCACACCCCACACCCCACACCCCACACCCTGCCCCTAGGAAAAGCTTTTTCAGCAAACCCTAAGTAGTGTACTCGGCGTTAATTTTGACGTAATCGTAACTAAGATCGCAACCCCAGGCCGTACCTGTTCCCGAACCGTTACCGATACAGATAGACATTAAAACGGTATCTTCTCGTAAATAAGCCCCGCTTGCTGCCGCTTTCAGGTAATTACTGGCACTAGCTCGATCGAACGCCAGAGGTTGACCATTTTCCATCATCACGAAGTCGCCTAACTTGATTTGCAGGTCTTCTTGATGGAAGACAACCCCGGCCCGGCCCGCGGCCGCCGCAATTCGTCCCCAGTTGGGATCTCGACCGAAAACCGCCGATTTTACCAAGGAAGAGCCGGCAATGGTGCGAGCAATCTGACGAGCGGACTGATCATCGGCCGCCCCCGAAACCCGCACTTCTATTAAACAGGTGGCCCCTTCCCCATCCCGGGCGATCGCTTTAGCCAAGTATTGACAAACTTCCGTTAACATGGCCTCTAACTTTTGGGCATCCCGGCCCATTTCTGTGATCGCCGTGGTGCGCGATTGACCATTAGCCAAGGCGATCAGACTGTCATTGGTACTGGTGTCCCCATCCACCGTAATCTGATTAAAACTTTTATTAGCCGCCCGACTTAACATACTTTGCCAGAGAACCGTCGATACTGCGGCATCACAGGTGATAAAGGAGAGCATCGTCGCCATATTCGGGTGAATCATCCCCGATCCCTTGGCAATTCCCCCAATTGTGACCGGACGACCATCGATGGTGGTTTGCAAGGCGATCGATTTGGGGACTAGATCCGTGGTCATAATCGCCCGGGCCGTGCTTTCGCCACCATTTTCCGACAATAAACCCGCTAAGGTCGGTAAAGCGGCGGTTAACGCATCCATGCGAATCCGTTGCCCGATCACTCCCGTAGATGCCAGCAAAATTGCATCGGCGGGAATCCCTAAAACTTGGCTCAAGGCGGCGGCACTATCGAGAGCGTCTTGCCATCCGGCTTCCCCCGTGGCGGCGTTTGCTTGGCCAGCATTACACAAAATCGCCCTGGCGCTGGCTTTAGTTTGTAGGCGTTGACGGCAATAATCGACGCAAGCGGCGCGCACTTGACTGGTGGTAAAGACTCCGGCGGCGATCGCTTCTGTTTCCGAGACAATGAGGGCTAAATCGGGCAAACCGGACGGTTTTAGCCCCGCGGCCATCCCTGCGGATTTAAATCCTTTTGGGGCCGTGATCCCCCCCTCTATTTCCTGCCAATCGGCCATTTTCTCCCGTCTCCTACTCAAATTCGACACTCGATTATAGCAAGTAAAAAACACCTGTTGTAAAAATCAAAAATCTTCGGTTAGGTGAGGAGTCAGGAGTCAGTAGTCAGTAGTCAGGAGAATTAAGAATGAATAATTCACAGATTCTAGGCAATTTAATCCTTATTTTTGCCGTTTTTGAATCCTCAAAAATTAATTATGCAAGAGGTTTAATGAATAATAATCAATTTTGAACTGCGAAAAATTAATCATGCACGGGGTTTGACCGTTGCGGGTTGGGGAGAGGGGAGCGGGGAGCATAAATAAAAATAATCCAGGAGTCTCGGAGTCTCCTGTGTCCTAATTAAGCTGTCTCTTGGGCAGCGGCTAATTCCGCCAGTTTTCCCTGTTGATCCCTGGCGATACAGGATTGGATCACCTCTTCGATATCGCCGTCTAAAATGCGCTCGAGGGAAAAATTCTGATTTAAGCGATGATCGGTGAGACGATTATCCTTATAGTTATAGGTGCGAATTTTTTCCGAACGGGAACCGGTTCCCACCTGAGAGCGTCGCATGGAACTGACCGCTTCCTGTTGTTCCTGTAACTTCATATCGTACAGTTTCGCCCGGAGAATCTGCATGGCCCGTTCCCGGTTTTGCAATTGCGATCGCTCTTCGGTGCAGAAAACCCGGATTCCCGTGGGTTTATGGATTAAATCGACCGCAGTTTCCACTTTATTGACATTTTGACCGCCTGCTCCCCCAGATCTAGCCGTGGTTAACTCAATATCCTTGGGATCGATATGCACTTCCACATCGTCCACTTCTGGCATAATCGCCACGGTAGCGGTGGAAGTGTGGACGCGACCACTTGCTTCCGTCAGAGGAACCCGCTGCACCCGATGGACTCCTGCCTCAAATTTCAGCTTACTATAGACGTTATCGCCTTTAATCTCTAAAATTGCCTCTTTAAATCCTCCCATATCCGCCGGAGATTCACTCAAAAGGCTAACTTTCCATTTTTGAGTTTCGGCATATTTTGAGTACAAGCGAACTAAATCCCCCGCCCAAATACTGGCCTCATCACCTCCAGTCCCGGCGCGAATTTCCAGCATGATATTCTTTTCATCGAGGGGATCCCGGGGCAGCAGCAGAATTGTTAATTGGTCTTCCAAAGTGGCGATTTTTGCCTCTAATTCTGCCACTTCTAGGGCGGCGATTTCGCGTAATTCGGGATCGCTGGCGGATTCTTTGAATATTTGTTTCGCCCCGATTAAATCCTCTTGACTTTTTTGCCAAATTTCGTAAGTGTTGACCGTTTCCTCTAGGGAAGCGCGGGATTTGGCCAGACGATGCAATTCACCCGGATTACTGGTGACATCGGGATCCGCTAGACGACGGGTTAATTCTTTGTACGTCTGTTCTACAGATTGCAGTTTGTTTAATAAATAACTTTCAGCCATGATCGATAATAAATAGGGTTAAACGGGGTTAATTTGAAGATAACCCGCAAATTCACTGGATTAGAAGCGTCTGACAGATAATAGAGACGCAATCCTTTTAATTGTCTTAATTTTCTTTGTCTGGGGTTCTTTGAGCTAGGAAAAATCCCGCTCAACTGCTGAGAGTCAGTCAGTTTTGCTAATACTTAGAAATATTTTTAGGCCAGCAAGCGGCAAGGGAAGACATTTTTTTCTTAACCAGATTATTCCTATATCTGAAAGTATCATTTTTTGGCCGGTTTGAGCAAGTAATCTTAAATCCTGTTTAAAAGCAGGAATTGGGGTGTGGGGTAGTGGGGTAGTGGGGTAGTGGGGTAGTGGGGTAGTGGGGAATTGGGGTGTGGGGTAGTGGGGTGTGGGAAATTGGGGAAGTGGGGAGATGGGAGATGGAAGCAGGGAGAAAAAAGCTGATAACCGATAACTGATCACTGATAACTGATAACTGATAACTGATCAGTGATCACTGATCACTGAATATTAAACCTGTCGGAAAGGGGGACAAAAAATGCTAGGATGGCGACAGCACAGAGAAAAGTGAAAGAAAGGAATATAGCTTTACATGGAAGAGTTTGATAAGTCAATATCCTTTGATGGCAGGGATATTCGACTAAAAATAGGGCTTTTAGCCCCCCAAGCTGGCGGTAGCGTTCTGATCCAATCGGGAGAAACGGCAGTTTTAGTGACAGCAACCACAGCCAAGGCCAGAGAAGGAGTAGATTTCCTGCCCTTAACCGTTGATTACGAAGAAAGATTATACGCCGCCGGGCGCATCCCGGGAGGATTTTTGCGTCGTGAAGGTCGTCCCCCGGAAAAAGCAATTCTGACCGGTCGTTTGATTGATCGCCCCCTGCGGCCCCTCTTCCCCAATTGGATGCGGGATGATATTCAGGTGGTCGCTACGACCCTCTCAATGGATGAGGAGGTACCCCCGGATGTTTTGGCCGTTACTGGGGCTTCCGTGGCGGTTTTGTTGGCAGGTATTCCCTTCCAAGGACCGATGGCAGCGGTGCGCGTCGGTTTGTTAGGGGATGAATTTATCATCAATCCCACCTACAAGGAAATCCATAACGGAGAATTGGATCTAGTGGTGGCCGGTAGTCCCGAAGGGGTAGTGATGATCGAAGCGGGAGCCAATCAGTTACCAGAACGGGATATTATTGAGGCGATCGATTTTGGTTATGAAGCAGTGCGCGACCTGATCACCGCTCAACGGGAATTGATCGATCAGTTGGGTATTCCCCTCGTCACCCGGGAAGCACCGGCAGTAAACGAAACCGTGCAGAATTTCCTGAAAGAACAAGCTAAAGAGGAAATTAAACAGATTCTCTCTCAGTTTACCCTCAGCAAAACCGAACGGGATGAGAAATTAGAGGCGATCGAAAATCGGCTCAAGGAAACTATAACCGCTCTCCCCGATGAAGATCCCTTAAAAGCTCCAACGCTGGAAGAACCCAAGTTAATCGGTAATCTCTTTAAGGATCTGACCAAAAAACTGATGCGCGCCCAAATTATCGAGGATGGGGTGCGGGTTGATGGTCGTAAACTGGACGAAGTACGCCCGATTTCTTGCCGGGTGGGAGTTTTACCCCGTCGGGTTCACGGTAGCGGTTTGTTTAATCGCGGTTTAACCCAAGTGCTTTCGATCGCCACCCTTGGCACCCCCGGGGATGCTCAGGATTTAGGGGACGATCTCCATCCCGAAGACGAAAAACGCTATCTTCATCACTACAATTTTCCACCCTTTTCCGTCGGTGAAACCCGTCCCATGCGCTCTCCCGGCCGTCGAGAAATCGGTCACGGTGCTTTAGCGGAAAGGGCGATCGTGCCTGTCCTACCCCCCCAGGAGGAGTTTCCCTATGTGCTGCGGGTGGTGTCGGAAGTCCTCTCTTCTAATGGTTCCACCTCCATGGGTTCCGTGTGTGGTTCTACCCTGGCGCTGATGGATGCCGGTGTTCCCCTGAAAAAACCCGTTAGCGGTGCGGCCATGGGTTTAATTAAAGAAGGGGAAGAAGTGCGGATTTTGACCGATATTCAGGGTATAGAGGATTTTCTGGGAGATATGGACTTTAAGGTGGCTGGCACTGATTCCGGCATCACCGCTCTTCAGATGGATATGAAAATCCCCGGTTTAAGCATGGAAGTGGTGGCCAAGGCGATCGAACAAGCTTTACCGGCCCGCAAACATATCCTCGAGAAGATGTTAGCAACCCTAGAAAAACCCCGCACGGAATTATCTCCCCACGCACCCCGGTTATTGACGATCAAGATCGATCCGGATCTGATCGGGTTAGTAATCGGGCCAGGTGGTAAGACGGTGAAAGGGATTACTGAACAGACCGGCACGAAAATCGATATCGATGACGATGGTACTGTCACCATTTCCTCTACCGATGGGGAACAGGCCGAAAAAGCTAAACGACTGATCTACAATATGACCCGCAAACTCAATGAGGGTGAGGTTTATCTCGGTCGCGTGACTCGCATTATCCAAATCGGCGCTTTTGTGGAAGTTTTGCCGGGGAAAGAGGGAATGATCCATATTTCCCAATTGGCCGAGGGACGCGTCGGTAAGGTGGAGGATGAAGTGGCCGTCGGGGATGAGGTGTTAGTTAAGGTACGGGAGATCGACAGTAAAGGTCGTCTCAATCTTACCCGTCTCGGTATTCATCCCGATGAGGCCGCCGCTGCCCGTAAGGCTGCTACTGTAGTCTAGGTGAATTTTTTGTTCATGGTTAACTCTTGATCGCTCGATCAAGAGTTTTTGTTTAGGGCTTGCTGAATAAATGTGAAATGTAGGCAAGGTAAGGGTTTTGTGGCTTTTCTGGCGAAACAGGTGCAAGATTTTGAGAGAATCGTGCTTCAAAACCTGGCATCTTGAGCGGCGATCGCGTCCTGTAGGGGCGAAGCATTCGGGCAATAACCTATCGGTGAAACCGTAGATTTTCTATCCGAATGCTTCGCCCGTACTTTTTGCCGCAAACCCTACCTAAAAACGGCAATAGAGACGCAAAAACCACGCCTCTATCCCGGTATTTTCCCTAGATATTGTTTCTGACTACCAGCTAGACTTGACCACACCGGGTAAAAGACCTTGGTGGGCCCATTCGCGTAAAACGTTGCGGGATAAACCAAAATCGCGATAGTATCCTCTCGGTCTGCCGGTCGTTAAGCAACGGTTGCGGTGACGACTGGGGGCGCTATTGCGGGGTAATTCCTGTAATTTTTGGTGAATTGCCAGTTTTTCTTCAAAATCTTCGGCGGTGCGGAATTGTTCTTTTAGTTCCGCCCGTTTAGCTTCGTATTTTTGTCTGAGACGAGCGCGTTTTTTCTCGCGTTCTACCATCGATTTTTTTGCCATGGGGGTTTCTCGAAAAAGATTTAACCTGTAAAGACAGCATTTTCTATTATAACCTGAAACACCGGTGACAAAGGTGACATTTGTTGATATTAATTCTTAAAGTCCTAGTTGCAAATTTTCTATGTCTGAACCGCCTCAATTTCTCCAACAACGTCTTTTTTATCAGGGTCGCGTCTTTCAATTTGAAGTCTCGAAACTGCGTTTACCTAACGGTGTCGAAGGAGAATGGGAATGTGTGCGTCATCCGGGGGGCGCTTTAGCAGTTCCAATCACCAAGGAAGGTCAATTGGTTTTAGTACGTCAGTATCGATTTAGTTTGCAAGCTCGCATTCTGGAATTTCCCGCCGGGACGATTGATGAAGGAGAAGACCCTGCTACAACGGTAAAACGAGAATTAGAGGAAGAAGCGGGCTATCGGGCCCACAATTGGCAATCTTTGGGTAAATTTGCCCTGGCACCGGGTTATTCCGATGAATATATCTATGCTTTTCTGGCCCGGGATCTGGAAAAATTAAGCTTGCCCCCCGCTCAAGATGCCGATGAAGATCTAGAAGTGGTTTTTATGAGTTTTGAGGAAATGGAATCGGCGATCGCCAAGGGAGAATCGATCGATGCTAAAACTATTACTAGCTTCTATCTGGCCCGTTTAGCCCTTAATTAATCTTTTCAATCACCGCTTGTCCCAGTTGAATCAACTCAAAACCGATAAAAAGGCTTAAAATCACGGTGACAGCCTGATTAAGTAGGGGTATATTGCCTTTACCTAGAACAGAAGCGACGAATTTGACCACAACTAAAACGAGAGCGCTAACAACGGCGATTTTGACGGCTATCATAGATTAATTTTTCCTCACGGTTAACCAGAGTATACTATTTCTAGACTTTTTCTTGCTAGTTTCATCTTCGGCTTGATACAAAATGTAGCATTTTGGTGGAGAGCGCTCCTGTCATTGCCAAAAATGCCCGGGTTTTTGTTAAGAATTGTAAAATGTAGTTAGATTTATTTACTCAGAAGGGGATTTATGTCTAACCGAGAATCGATTTTTCCGTTCCCTCAAAAACCAGCATATTCCTCCGTATTCAAATCCATTTTAGCGATAATATCGGTTCTTTTAATTATTTTGGCAGTGATCGGCGGGCTAATGATGGTCAGTTTCTCATTATCTTGGCCAGAAGACAGTATTTATCGATTAATCCTTGGCTTAGTAGAAGAATTTTTTAACCCATTTGCTTGGATTAAAGTTCCCACGGTTGCTCATAGCTATCAATTATTATTACCCACGGTTATCCTGCTAATTTTTACGCAGTTAATCATTTTCTTGTCTCCGCGTCCGCAAGTTTGGTCAAGATTAGTTATTATTTCCATCACTCTCGCTATCACCCTGCGCTATCTAGTCTGGAGGATTCTGGAAACCTTAAATCTTTCCACCCCTATTAATGGCTTTTTTAGTTTACTACTTTTAGGCCTTGAGATGATGGTTTTAAGTAGTAGCGTGATTCAGTTAGTTTTAGTCTTAACCACGAAGGATAGACACAAAGAAGCTGATTTTTATAGCCAAGGGGTAATCGATAAACAGTATTTACCGACGGTAGATATTCTGATTCCCACCTATAATGAGCCAGCCTTCATCTTAAAAAGAACTATTATCGGTTGTCAAGCCCTTAATTATCCCCATAAAAATATTTATATTCTCGATGACACCCAGAGGTCAGAAATTTATGAATTGGCAGAAAAATTAAATTGTCATTATCTGACTCGTGAGGATAGAAAAAACGCTAAAGCAGGTAATTTAAACAATGCTCTCAGACAAACACAAGGGGAATTAGTGGTAGTTTTTGATGCGGATTTTATCCCTTGTCGGAACTTTCTAGAAAGAACTGTTGGCTGGTTTCAAAACCCCAAAATTGCCCTAGTGCAAACGCCCCAAAGCTTTTATAATGCCGATCCTATCGCCCATAACTTAGGTTTAGAAAATATCGTTACTCCCGACGAAGAATTATTTTATCGTCATATCCAACCAGCTAAAGATGGGGTGGGTAGTCCTGTCTGTGCTGGCACTTCTTTTATTGTCAGAAGAAAGGCCTTAGAAGAAGTGGGCTACTTTAATATAGAATCTATTAGTGAAGACTATTTTACTGGAATTGCTATCTCTGCTCAAGGTTATGAAGTTATTTACTTAAATGAAAAACTCAGCGCTGGTTTATCTGCCGAAAGTTTATCAGCTTATTTGCGGCAAAGATTGCGCTGGGCAAGGGGAACTTTACAGGCATTTTTTATCAAAGCTAATCCCCTAAAAATTGCGGGACTAACCCTACCCCAAAGATTGGCACACTTAGAAGGACTTTTATCTTGGTTTTCTCCCTTAGCTCGTTTATTTTCTCTGCTGATTCCTCTCCTTTATACCTTTGGTTATATCGTACCTTTGAACATTACTATCGATGAGACAATCTATATATTTTTACCCTACATGATGCTGCAGTTAGCCACTTATCACTGGTTAAATTGTCGCTCGCGCTCGATTATTTTTTCTGAGGTACTATCGATGATTATTTGTATACCTACAGCCCTAACAGTTCTCCATATTCTTTGGAAACCCTTTGACAAAGGATTTCAGGTGACACCGAAGGGAATTGCTCGCCAAAATTATCAATATAATTGGCACTTATCCTACCCATTGCTGTTTTTTCTCACCATTACTTTAATTAGTATTTTCTTTAATTTACACCATCACAATTATCAAGAAAATCCCCTAAATTTTGGCTTGATTTTGGCTATATATAATGTGGTTATTATCATGACTGCTTTAGTGGCTTTATTGGAAGCTCCCCTCGCCCTAGAAACTCAATACCAAGCACTGGAATCTCCTGTTAAATTGATCACAGAATCGGATATAATTATACAGGGCAATCTGAAAAAACTTTCGGAAATAGGAGCAGAAATTCACCTGAAGGAACCCATCTACTCAGAACAATTACTCCTAGATATTTTAGGCGAATATTTGTGCTTATCGGCCCATCTAGTCAATCTAGAAAAACGAGGAAAAATCTGGCAAGCGACCCTTAAATTTCAGCCACTTAGCCTATCAGACCAGAGAAAGATAATTACTTTTTTATTCTGTCGTCCCCAGTGCTGGCAACCGAAAAATACGGCAGGAGAATTACAATCACTTTGGTTGTTAATTATCAGCTTTTTTCGGGGAATAGGCTTGATTTGGCGGGCATTTTTGAATCGAAAAACAGCCCTTTAGTTTAGTCAAAAGTCGAAAATAC
>NZ_CAIP01000052.1 GCF_000297435.1 Microcystis sp. T1-4
ATAAATATTAGTAATTCCCTCTCCAATACTATAAATTCTGTCAACTAATGATTGAGGTTCAATCACCTTAACTTCTTTTCCCCAACCCGAAATCCAACGAATGAGATCAATGTCCATTAAAGACCATTCGGGTACAGTAACTTTAATAGTATATTGATAGGGAGGAATATTTTGGTCTAACTTAAAAATTCCACGATCTCGCGTAGCGAGCGCTTTGCGTTCATAACTCGTTCCTTTTAACCAATCAGGTAAAGACATTTCTATTTTCTGAAATCTTTGATTTCCTTCACAAATAAATTTAAACGCAAGTTCTGTGGCGTAGAGAATGACAGTAACATTTAATTTCTTTCCTTGTTGGGAATCTAAATACTGACGCTGTTTTGCAACATCATCGCCTAAATAAATTCCTGCACTTGCATCATAAAGTTTATGGAGCTTATCTAACGCTTTCTTTTGCTCATTTATATCTCTCTGAGTATTTACTTGTTGAAATCGGATTCTATCAATTCTTGCGAAAGCAAATAAACCTTTTTTGTCTCCTTCACCTATTTCATACCCTAAATACCATGCAATATTATGAAAAACAATTTGTAAAGGATAAGCGGTAAAGTGTGGTTGATCTTTTGGCCATTTAGCACTTCCTTGAATATGACTAAATTTCAAAAGCTCTCCTTTTTTTATCGCTTCTTCTAACTGTTCAAATTGTTGTTGATATTTCTCCACATCAACAATGGATTTTGTGCCAATTAAGCGAGTAGAATAAGGAGCTTCTTCTTCTAAAAGTTTGGAATTCACTAATCGTTGTTCAAATATATCATAAATTTCGGCAGCAAGAGGATCTTTAAAATATTTCTCTACTGAATGGGATCGGAGAGATTGATAGAGCTTATTTAACTCATATTGAGATAAAATACCTGTTCCTGCAAAGTAGCCTTTCTTCATAGCAAAATTAGGTAAAAGTTGATAAGGTTTAATACAATGACAAATATCTTCTCGAAAGTTATTTTCTAGAGGACTTCTTTGATATTCATTCTCAATATCAATCTTGCCAGAAAATAAGCCATAGTTATACATCGCTTTAACAATGCTAGTTTGCCTAAAACCTGTTTCTGTTGTCACCGAAGGTTTGCTATTTTCTTCGCATAAAAAAGGATGATGAACAATAAAACGAATCGTTTTTATTAACCGTTGAAATTTTTCTAAATCATTGTAACGATGACTAATTAAATAAGGATAATCAATCGACTCTATCTCAATTAAATTAGCCGCTATATCTCCTCTGGCTAAAATCCCATTTTTTTCTAACCAATATAAGTCTTTTTCTATTGCTTTAGGATGGGCATAAATAGCATGATACTTTTTAGTAATTACTGCACAAATTTCCTCAATTGAAGTGCTAAACTGAGGTAATTCTTCGACTTCTAAAATTTCTTTCAGGTTTTCTGGTTCAGTTTCCGCTAAATTCCCAATCCCTGGGTAGTTAATAATGACGGACATTAAGTGCATTAATCGTTCAAAGTCTAATAAACGAGAATATGGGTGAAAAACTTTATTCTTATTCAAGTTAGCTATGTTAGCTAAAAGACGCTTGAATCCTGTGAGAATTGTACAAATTTCGTCAAGATCAAAGTTATTGTCTTTAACAGGAACAGGATAGATTTTTAACAGTCCTTCGTTAGACTCTGGGGGATTTTCTTGTAAATTAGCGTTCATCTTATCAATCACTTCGTCAGGAACTTGGCGATCACGTTGTTGATTTCTTTGTTTACATTTTTCCACAGAAGTCTGTAGATGCCATCCTATCCATTGAATATTAAATAAATTAACCGTTTTATACAGAAAATCAAGTCGCCACGGGCGCATGACATTAGTGGCATCATAAATGACAGGTTGATCTTTTTCAACGGCGGTTTTAATTTGATCTAAGACTTCTACCTCAATATCCGCCCAAATTCCTTGATTTGCAGCATCTCCATAAAGTTGCGCCCGAATTTCATCGGTTGAAACCACGACAGCATTAATTTCTTCTGCCAAAACTTGAGCAAACGTTGATTTACCGCTTGCAGGAAGTCCAATCAAAAAGTGACAAATTACAAGCTTTTTCATCATTAGTTTGAAAGGCCGTAAAATAACGGTGTAATTGTTCAATTTGAGTCAAAGAATTGATTGATTCGTTACTATAGGTAAGTTCAGTTTGTCCAATCGCTCCCTTTTCTGATTCAGGAAGTTGATATTCTAGAGAGCATCTGTAACTCCTAAATTAAGCTTTATGTCAAGCTATTTTGAAAGCCTTACCAGAAGCAAGTTTTAGCGACAAGTATAATTACTCGCTTGCATAAATGAGATGCTCCCATATTCTGGTTGAATCTGTGACTCGTTCTGGACTCATCTAAACCTCCACAGCAGAAGAATAAAGAATTAAAGTATATCTATCTGAGTCAATCCTATCATATAAGTACGTTCTATCGCCGTACATTTTCTAGCCATTTAAGATCGCTCAGTAAAATAGCAATCACCTGTGTTTTAACCGCAGAATAGATATAGTATTGATCGGTGTTAATAAACTGTTCTTTATAGTCTCTCCTCAATTGCAATAAAGGATGATTGAGAATAATGTTTAAGATGTCTGGAATTGTCTTATGTACAGGGTGAGAGCATCTCAAAAGCTATTGACAATTGGTCAATTTTGTGATCCGCATGGGCTTTCAGCCGATACCAGCCAATCAGAATAGTTACCAAATTGACCAAATGGGTCGATTTTTGCTTAACAATTGAGATGGCAAATTCTCCTCAAATATGCCTGAATCGTGGGTAAGCAACCCCCACAAAGTCCCTTTTGTCAAGGATTGTTAAGATGGGCTTGCCCTGATATAATAGACGGTGGGCTAATGTCCTGAATTAAGCTTAATAATCCCTAACGAGAAATAATGACCATTTCATGCGAACTCCCACCCCTTGCTGAAATTTTTCAATATGGAGTTTCTTAACTCAACCCAGAGAAGATATCGGTGTTCGCACCAAATACACTCTCATAAGCTTTAATTTAGGGTAACGTCGTCATTAGCCATTAATTTACAGTTAATAAATATGACTATTCTTCTTGCGAACCTTGGGACTTCTGACTTATCTATTAAAGTAACAGTAGATAGCAAGAATTATTATCTTCCTATTGATTTTCTCTCGAATGAATCTAATCTAAATAAAAAACTTAAAGACTTAGATAATGATCGTCGAACTATTTGGGACAATATGTATCAAGGTTTTAACTATGTTCCTAATAGTCAAGTTTACCAAGATTTAGGATTGCCTAACCAAAAACAACCAGTTCGTGAATTAACCAAAGCTCTACAATCAAGCTATCAAAAAGAGTCCCCTAAATGGCATTCTCTTATTCGACCAACTCGAATTGGAAGTGTAATCCAAAAAGCAGTAGCAATGGGAGCATCTAAAGCCTATATTTTCGTCACCAATCAACCGACTTCACACCCTCAAGATACCATTTATTTGTTCCAGATTATTCAACAGTGGGTACAACAGGAATATCCTGATTTTGAATTAATTCAAAAAGAGCTACAACTTAATTTAGATCCGCAAAATCCTAACCTTGAAGATTTAGTTCTTGAATACTACTATAATCAGTTGAATGAGATTTATTTAGAAGAAAATTTATCCCAAGAATCAACTATTTTAGTCAATGTTAAAGGGGGAACATTGCACCAAAAAACTGCACTCAAAATTCAAGCAATTGCCAGTGATTTTAAAAATATTCTGTTCATTGACCCCATTTTAGACCTTAATCAACTTTTAGAGGGCAAAAACTCTGAATGTCAACTAACTTCTTATTGGCTTTATCAACGGAATCAAAAATATCAAACCGTTAAGTTACTGTTACAAAAAAGATGGGATTTTGACGGAGCAAGAGTGATTGTTAAAGATTGGCAAGAAACTTTGATTTATTTAGCAAAACAAGTTTCTGCAATAGCCAGTGACACCCAAAAAGAGCAAGAAAAGTTAACAGAAATTCTCACAAGACTTGATTTTGCCGTTAGCTGTTTTAACCTTGATAAAAATGCCGTGAGAGATAATGATAAAATGGAGCATAACTTTTGGTTAAATCTTTATACTCAATGTCGGATTTATTGGGAACTAGATGAAATCGCTAACTTTCTAATCCGATTAAGTTCTTTTTATGAAGTCACTTTAAATGAATTAATTATGGGCTTACGCGGACAAAAATACTTGAGAAATAATAATCAAAATCAAGATTGGGCATTTGCCAGAAACAAAGCATCTCAAGAATTTTATAATAAGTTTCAGGAATTAGAACAGGATTTTGAAAGGAGGGATTTCTACAAATTAGGAAATCGTTATAGTAAGAGAAATTTTGTTCAAACCTTAATAGAAATTGATCATCCTGAACGCAAAGCGCTCGCTACGCGAGATCGCCTTGAATTATGGCAACAGATTCTAGCCTCTTTGGTAAAATTAGATTATTGGTTTGATAATCGAAATACGCTCATTCATCGTGGCAGAGGAGTATCAGTACAAACTATGATTGATCAATTGCAAGAAGACAAACGAAATTGGACTGACGACAAAGATAAATATAAACCTAATCCCCATAAAGCTTGTCATCCTAACAATATTTTAGGGGAAGTTCTCAATATTGCTGTCCACACTTATCAGTTACTTGGACAAAAATCATCTCCTTATGTCGGTTGGGATAAAAACACTCCCTATTATCTCTATAGCGAATTACGAGATGAAATTTGTCAACAATTGATTTAACCCTTGAATCCCCGCAAAGGCGGGGACAAGACTAATTTCAAGACCAGCTTTAGAAGCGGTGGAAGATGTGACTTTTAAGCGGTTAGTCTCTTAAGTTTAACAATCTGGTCACTGATAGATTCTAGGGGGATAAAGTCCTGTTTTAGTAATGCTTGTAAGCGAGAATTAGTGTTTACAGAAGCACCAACCACATTGACATCAACGTTGCGTGCTTGTAGTCTCTCAATCAAGGGAATGAAATCTCCATCACCAGTGACTAAGATAATGCGATCACCTGGTTTAACCGCCTCTATTAAATCCAACCCCATCGCTAAATCATCGCCAAGAGTTTTCCATCCGTTTTCCCGTTGTGATAAAGGGAAGGTGATTACCTCGTAGTTAAGTTGTTTTAAGTGATGAAGCCATTGTTTTTGATTCGGAGAAAGATGCTCATGGAGTCCAGTATAATACTTTAAAGTAAAAGTATCTGTCTGTTTTGCTGGTTCCACCAGAGCAATTTTTAAGGCTTTCCAGTCAATTTCTAAGCCTAGTGTTTCGGTCGTTTTGCTGAAATTGTTACCATCGATGTAGATGTGAGTCACCGTCTGTCTTTTTTGGGGTAGGGGAATGACTCGCTTCTCAGTTTCTATCTCTGGGGTTGGCTTCTCTTGGGGAGTAAGTTGATTTAACTGTTGTTGTTGCTGATTTAGAGTTGCAGTCGTTAGCTTTTGTTGATGTTGAACTTTTTGGGTTGCGCCTACCAGTAAACGGCTATTGGTTTTCAGGGTTCTGACTTCTTTAGCCACTTTTTCTGTTGTGTGTGTGACAGCTTTAACCTCTTTTTCGATTTTTTCGATCCCCTTAATCATAGTTTGGGAGTTAGTCAGACTTCCTTCAATCAGAGTCTTGATTTTCTTTTTTTCTTTAGTAACAATGATCGCAGAGGTAGAAGTGGCGGTCGCGAGCGCTGTTCCTACTATCATCAGATCCAGTTGACCCGAAGAAACGATCGCACTAACGAACAGAGAAGAAGCTACTTGAATGAAGGTTTTCATCATTTTTTCTTCTTTTGAGTATAGTGTGTACGGATAAATGAGTTCCACCTAGCTCCATTAGGCGGCCTTAACTAGGTGTGAACAATTTTTATCGTAATAGGGTTTTTAACGGGGTTCAAGCCATGTCATGCGAACGCCCATCTTCTGATTTTATCAAGTAAAGCAGCCGCAAGAATCCAAGGGGAAGTGAGGTCAAGAGAAGATTTTATCGCCGATATTAATACTTGGCGAATTGATGTCCTCGATCTCAGGAAGAGAGGTATTTTTCTCATTACTCAGGAAAAGAG
>NZ_CAIP01000051.1 GCF_000297435.1 Microcystis sp. T1-4
TGTCCTGTAGGGGCGAAGCATTCGGATAGAAAATCTCCGGTTTCACCGATAGGTTATTGCCCGAATGCTTCGCCCCTACTTTTTCAGCAGACCCTAATTAAACTTGCTAAGAAGTTAAAAGCAGTAGGGGCAATTCATGAATTGCCCCTACTCCGTTGGATGGTTTCCATTAATTAAACTTGCTAAGAAGTTAAAAGAAGCTAAGGCGAAAGCTAAAGCTAAAGCGAAAGCTTAAAAAGGTTTCCATTAATTAAACTTGCTAAGAAGTTAAAAGCAGGTAGAGATCATTCTTTATGGCAGTATGAGGGAGTCCCGTTTCCATTAATTAAACTTGCTAAGAAGTTAAAAGGAGATTGCGACTATAATAAATGAGTTAACAAAATAGTTTCCATTAATTAAACTTGCTAAGAAGTTAAAAGTGGAATTTTCTTCGGCGATCTGATCTTAGGGGCTCTTGCAGTTTCCATTAATTAAACTTGCTAAGAAGTTAAAAGTTTAAAATTAACATTCCTTCTCCTTCCCCTGCTCCCCCCCAGTTTCCATTAATTAAACTTGCTAAGAAGTTAAAAGAAACGCATCACAGATTGATGCATTCTTGGCCTTATGTGTTTCCATTAATTAAACTTGCTAAGAAGTTAAAAGTAGTTTTTTTTGCACCCCTTGGTGCTTGCGAGGAGCCTCCCATAGCTCCGTTTCCATTAATTAAACTTGCTAAGAAGTTAAAAGAAATTCAAAAATTCAATACCAAATTATTTCTTGTTTCCATTAATTAAACTTGCTAAGAAGTTAAAAGGGTCCCTTTAAGGATGTTCCAGTCTGGAACTACCGACTGTTTCCATTAATTAAACTTGCTAAGAAGTTAAAAGATTAGTTTCAATATTAAATAGAAATCATGCTGCCATTTAAAGGTTTCCATTAATTAAACTTGCTAAGAAGTTAAAAGATGGAGTAGACCCGTTCGTAGTCATTCAAAACAAAGTGTTTCCATTAATTAAACTTGCTAAGAAGTTAAAAGATCCGGCTTATGACCATTCATGAGCGGTTGGTCGAACCGTTTCCATTAATTAAACTTGCTAAGAAGTTAAAAGACAACCAAAAACTGGCACATCGAATCGATAATGCCATTTGGGATGTTTCCATTAATTAAACTTGCTAAGAAGTTAAAAGACATTTGATGTCCTCTTGGCGTCATTCAGGAAGATGGTCGTTTCCATTAATTAAACTTGCTAAGAAGTTAAAAGAAGGAAGAATGTTTTAACATTCCCACCACCTCTCCCGTTTCCATTAATTAAACTTGCTAAGAAGTTAAAAGAAACAGAAGCAGAACAGAAAAAGCAAGCACTGAGTTTCCATTAATTAAACTTGCTAAGAAGTTAAAAGGAGATTTTAATGAGTTGGTTAACTATCCATTCTGGTTTCCATTAATTAAACTTGCTAAGAAGTTAAAAGACTAGCTTGGCAAAACTAGGCTGTATAAGGATTGTACAGCAATTTTTCGTGGGATATTGAAAAGCATAGACATTATTAATAATAATTCTCAATAGTTACCTCAGTCATAAGGCTCAAAGTCTTGCTGGCCAAGGCATCGACGCACCTCAACGAAAACTCTAGATTTTCAGGCATTGTGTCTAACCCGCGAAAAATGTTGAGAACCCCCCCATTCCATCGGCATAAAACAATAGAATTTGTTCCACGTTAATGCCTATGCGATCGGGAGCATCTCACCTTTATAACCCCTAAATCTTTATGTCAAGCTATTTTGAAAGCCTTGCTAGAAATCAGTGTTAGGACAAGTATAATTACTCACTTGCATAAATGAGATGCTCCCGATATTTTAGTTGCTTTACCTTAATAGCAGCAGACTCTGGTAGCTCTGTATTTGTTGCTCAGGGTTGATCTCTCATCATCCTTTCGGTGTTCGCATCAGCACTCCGATTTTTCTTCAGATAGGTTCTAGAATCGAAATCAAGACGCAGGGGAAGATAGAGTTCCCTGAGTCTGAAAAGTGTACTACCGTGTAATTTTATGAAAAATAGTCTGAAACGATCGTTCCTTCGATTTATGACTGTCTCCATACTTATCGTTTTGCCATCTTGTTCACAAAAGAATCCGATCGCTCTTGTTCTCTTAAAAGACACATCTATAAGTGGACAAAATAACGAAGAGTTTAAGACGACAACCAAGAAAGCCTGTAAGGGTATAACAGAATCCATTTCGCGTGGTGATGAATTGAAAGTTATTCAAGTCAATGGCGAGCAGGACTTTTTTGAAACTCTTACCCCCACCAATCCAACTGATGCGAAAAAACAGTGTGGAGCCGTAAGAACCACCCAAAAACAGGGAACTTTGGCCTGTCCAGCTGTTCGCACAGCCCATAAAATTTTTCAGTCATCAAAAAAACCTGGTGTATTGTTAGTCCTTATAGAGACCAACGAGCGGGAATCACCTTGCCCTCAAGATTGGAGAACTACCGTTAAAAATGTCATTGAAAAAGGTGGCTCTGTAGTCATTTTGAATGCTACAAACAACGGCGGCGAATCATTTCGCTTAGAGCTGGAAACTGCTTTGGAAGGTCTCCAAGTTACATATGCTCATACTGACGTGGAATTTGTTATTAAGGACGCTATCCAAGAAACTAGAAGAAAAGCTGAGGCAAAATTATGAAAAAATTAGATAATTTCCCTCACTTTGAGGGCAAAGGTTGGAATAGTTCCCATGTATCTAATGCCAGTGGCCACACCGAACGAGAATCAGAATCTAACCCGTGGCCAGAGTCGGAAGCAAGAGTCAATATCAATCAATCAAAGGAATTGAATCGGCTAATTGCTGAGGATCTTCATCCCCAAGATCAGGAAGACCTGTTACAACGCTTTCCCTGCTATGCAATCGCACAGAGGAGAGTTGCTGCGGCGGAGTTTTGTCGATCTCAACTTATTAAAATTGATAAATTGTACTAAAGGAGTATTATGGATAGAGGTACTTTCTCTTCTTTGAAAGATAATTTCTTTTCTTGGTTTGCCACGAGCATCATCGCATTCTTAAATTTCAACACGGCTATGGTTTTAGTGCCGGGGGATTGGGACGATATAAAGATATTATTTGCCGTTCCAGTTTCTTTGATAGCCTGTATTCTTTTCGACAACAAAGTTAGCGAGGAGTATATGCGTGAACGCCTCAAAGGATTCGCGAAAGCGACCTTAAATTGGATAAATATTCAGAGAGATAGACTGAGTCAAACTCGATTTGGGGCGATGAGACTGGAAACATACATCTATCTGTTTCAACTTTTTGAAGCACCTTTCTTAGAAACATCAATCATCTCAATTATTAACCGCCTTGGCTGTCTCATTTACCTAATCACCGAGTTTATTGTGAGCGCTTATTTATTACTAGAACGAGAGGATTTGCCCTGGTTCATGTCTATTGCTCCCATTCTAGCAGGATTATTGAACTTAGCAACGGGAATCCTCAAAGGACGTCTTATTGTGTACCCAAAAGCTCTTACACAACTTAGAAAAAAATATCAACAGTACTATGAGGAGGTATAAAATGACTATTAGATTGATAAATATTAACGAGATGAATTCTCAGGATTTAAACGAACTGACGACTATTTATGTCTCAGATGCAAGTCTGTCACCATCTAAAATGGTTGAAATCCTTCAGCAAAGAGTCGCTTGCCGCTCTCTCCATAAATCCATAAAATTAATTCAGGAAGACCACCGACGGTCTTTTGAAAACTGTTTATCACTGAGAGATAAAAAGCTTGAAGAAATTCGGAAACAAGCAGAATCTCTACACAGTTATCCCCGGGCTGTTAACGCTCCAAATCCCTCCTATTTCTTGGCAATAAATACAGTTAAAGAAGACTTAAAATTTGCTGAATCTCAAGTCAGAAATCATGAAAAATCCATCAGCAGATTAAATAACTTAGAATTGGAATTCAAATCAGTACTAAGAACATCATCATATTGGTCAGGTTCATTAGCCGATAGCAATAAAATTGAAGAAATACTGAATGAAATGGGAGTAAAAGAGCTAATGCACGATTTAGAGCAAAGACTGAGAGAATTGCAGGAACAGGTTAAAAAATTTAGCCTTGAATTAACCAAGTTCTCCATCGTTACTGTCTACGGCGAATCAAGAGTAGAAGATTTTCAATATGGAAATGGAGCTGCTCACCATGAAATTGAATGAATACCCTTTTGGAGCGAGCTATGCTCCTCGTCCGGAAAAACCAATCGTGGCCTTGAAACCTAAAGCTTGGTCAGTATTTTTAAGTTGGAAAAACCTCCGTGGAATAATTTTCATAATTCCTCTTTTTTCTATAGCCTGGCAGTACCTAACTCTACAACGAACCGAATATATGTTTACAACTCAACGGTTTAGGACTATTACGGGACTTTTTAACCAAGAAATTGACGAAGTTTGGCTATTTCGTGTGACAGATTTACGCATTTTAAAGCCATTTCTTTATCGTTTGTTTGGAATAGCAAATCTTTACATTTACTCTACAGATAGAAATAACAAACTCGTGGTTATTCAGGCAATTTCGCTTACAGATGCCTTGAAGCTGCATGAAATTCTTCAACAGCAAGTCAACATTGAGCGACATAGAAATCGACCTGATATTCCAGGCTCTTGGCAGTAATCAATCATCTCAAAAAAAGGAAATAGTAATATGGCTGACCAAAACACATCTACTAACGGCGAGACTAATACTTCTTGTCCCAGCACAATAGATAGTCCAGAACTACAAGATAAAGATATATGGAGTTCTTATGACAATACCTTTGGCAAATACGCATTTCACGGGGGAATGGAGGGATACTTAGAAAATAAAGACCCTTCTCCTGAAAGTCCACAACAAGAGTGTTTCTACGATGATTCAGGTAATCTAATCGACGAAAATCATCAATACGCAGGAATGAGAGGAACCGCCAATGAATACGATGGACATAAGGGCGATAGTTCAGAACTATGGAACCATTTCTATAACGATAGTGGGGGAATCTGGCAAAACGGTGGAGAAGCCTTTTCTACCTCTGTGGAATCCTACTATGACTCTGTTGAAGATTATGTTTCTGATGTCTATGACTCTGTGGAAGATTATGTTGCTGATGCCTTTGAATGAAGTCAAAGTCAAAAGCTCTTGAACGTCCTCAAAGCTTATCTGTCAAGCGTTTTTATCTCCTCTATTCTAACCCGCGCCAAAAAGCCACAAAAACTAAAAAACTTCGCCAACAACAAATGGTTAATAAACAGCCAAAACCAGTTATTCTCCAGCAAAATAATGCCACTACAACAATAAATAATTTGGTCAGTAGCTGAACTAAAACAGTTGCAAAAAATAAAGTCTAATTTTGGCTTTAAAATCAATTAAGGGATTGCACAGTTTTCTTGATTGGCAATCCCTTTTTTCTATTAATTCTGCATGGTATAGCCTAAATGATTGCCCACCATCAATTTTTTTATCGTTTCAGCACAGTAATATTAAAACATAATGATATTATGTTCCTACAATTAGGAATTGATTAACCTTCGTAGGGATTTAACACTGTTAAATCTTTATCTATTGACGGTGATTTAAAGATAATTCAATGATATTCTTAAGTTAGTTAATTCAGTATCTTGCTTTAACTCTCTATAGATAGCGATCGCCACTTCACTAGCAAGGTTAATTCCTGAATGGGAGTAGATCAAAAACCGCAAACCATCCACTATTTTTGAAGCTTTTTTCTTTTTTTTGATGAAAGCCACTGTTTTTTTAATATCTTCCTCATTAAATTGAGTTATATCATTTATTATAAGGGGGTGAATATGCCCAGGATTCATGTTAAGTTCAGATTGAACAGATTGAGGTTCAGCATTGCCATTAGGGGTTTTAATTGAAATAAATCGATAGTCGCTTCCCTCCTTATTTTTAACTAAGTCATTGACTTTTTCTAAGTCACAACAAATCAGTTCAATATCTTGATAAATAT
>NZ_CAIP01000050.1 GCF_000297435.1 Microcystis sp. T1-4
CTAACAGGGGGACAAGAAGGCTAAAATTCATATATCGTAAGCTTTTCATGGTTTTAGCTCGAAAAAGTTCGCCGCACCATCTCTCACTTATTAATAATAATTCCTAGTAAGCTCGCTCCTATCCCTAATTCTTTCGTTAGTTTTTTGCCTAGAATCGCTCGATCTATTTCTAGCGAGAGAAGCCAGAAGCCTTTGTTGGCAAGTTTTCTAGCTCGCTTGTCCCCCTGTCAGTATAGTTAATCAATTATTTTGCTTAACTATCTTTGTTTTCGTGATAAAGTTTAAAGAGAGGCCTTAGCAATTTATGATTATGCCAGAATCAGAGTCCCCTATTAATTCAAAAAATTTCTATTCTCGTAAACTTTGTGCCTTGCTAGAAGACAAATCTATTTTGCAACAATTACAGTCTATTCACCCAGAAGAGTTACCCCTGCAAATAGCTAGTTCATCTGATCGCGTTAATCTAGGAGAGGCTCAAGGCACTAATATTAATAGCGTGAAACATCCCATCAGTGGACAAACTCGAAATATTACTTCACAAGACTTAAGACCAGAAATTCCCGCAGAAATTACCTCAGAAACGGATATAGAAAAACTATTTTGGTGGTTTTGGCGATTTTATCCCGAACTCATCCGACAAAACCAGAATGATTTTTTCCTCTATCCTGCTCACAGCATCCTTCCTGATTGTCCCCTACATAGCTACAAAAGTACAGTTTCCGCTCTAGTTGGGGCGATGTATCCCGAACATTGGCAAGAAGGAGGTAAATCCCAACATCCTTATCTTTTTCTCTTTACCTTCTCCCCAGTACAAGAATTTATCAAAGCATCCCGAAAATTTGTCGATTTTTGGGCAGGTTCCTATCTACTGCACTATCTCAGTGTTAAACTCTGTTGGTATATTGCCGAAACTTATGGGTCTGATGCTGTGATTACTCCTTCTCTTTGGAGTCAAGAAATTATCGATGCTTTAATTATTAAAAAATATCCAGATTTTGCGGCTAATTTTGCTTCTTTTCAAGACGGAACATCTCCAGTTGGTAGATTTGATAATGGCATCTCTACAAGTTTAAGTACGGCTGGATTTCCTAATGTGATTATGGCTTTAGTTCCTGGTAAAGAAGCAGCTAGAGAATTGGGAGAGAAATTAAAAAAATGTTTAATAAAAGAATGGTCAGAGATTGCCAAAAAAGTTAGGGAAGATATCAAAAAACGAACCCTAGAGTTTCTTAAAGATACTAAAAATCAGCAGAAAATAGATGAAATATTATTAAAGGAGTTTTTAAGCGAACAAGAAATATGTAAACGAGATTTAAAAAAATGGCAGATAGGACATCATGGTAGTTGTTGGGAGTGGAATAAACTCTGGGAAGCACAAATAGACAAAACTTGGGAAACTTACTGGACTGCAATGCCTCTAGGCAATCCAGAGCAGCCATTAACTATTAATCCCACAGAGGAAAATTATCAGCAATGGAAACAAGCTCAAAATGCGATCGCCCCTCCTCATTTAGCTGAATCTCTACCTACAACAGCCGAAGAAAACCTTTACGAACAGATAAATACTGGTACTTGGTGGGGGGCATTACAAGCTCGTTTGGGACAGTCTATTCAAGCCGTAAAAAATACTCGCACTTGGGCAATTCCTACAGCACCTGGGGAACGTTCCACTTTATCGGGTCAGTTTAGCGCAGTTCATCCCCAATTACATTATCATGGGCAGTTTAAAAATGGAGGTGGACTTTCGGCTCGATCAATGGGTCTATTTTGGCGATTAATGGCTGAAGTTTATCCAGGGTTATTTAATGGCTCAGAAAAATTGAATGCGATCGAATTAACAAAACGCATGGCTTGGCGATATGGGGGAGTTGCTGAATCTTTGGGAATTAATCTAGGGCAAGAAGATGATACTAACTATGATAATTTAATTCGGTTTCCCAATTTAAGTTCTATTGCTGCTGCAAGATTTGCTTACGAAGATTTTAAAAAAGGAGGACAAAAAACACGCAACTATTGGAATTGTCTTAACACACTTATTAACCAACAATTACCTAACAAAGCAGACACTTTTGCCTCCCGTACTCGTGGTCGTCCTTATCAGATATCAAAAGTTGATCGGCAAATTAATCCAGAAAATAGGAATGGACAGAATTTTAATGGAGTCATGTTTTCCAGTAAATGGTTAGCTGATGACATGAATTGTAACGCTCAAGAAACAGCAACATTAAGAAGTTTAGTTGAAGAAGCGCATAAAAAAGCAAAATTTGGCGAAGGAAGTCCAGCCGATTGGTGGGTAATTGTCCTCGGTGATGGGGATGGGATGGGGAAATATGTCTCTGGGTCAAAATTAAAGAAATACAAAGAGTATTTAATCACAGATGCGATCGCAGAAAATGTCAAAAATCATCAAGATTATCCAGATTTACTAGCAACGCAAAAACGCATGGGGCCAGCAACCCATGTCGGGTTAAATCGCGCCTTATTAGACTTTTCTAATCGCTTAGTACCCTACCTTACGGAAGAACGTTATTGTGGTAAAGTCGTCTATAGTGGCGGTGATGATGTGATGGCAGTGTTACCTCTAGCAGATTTACCGGGATATTTGCGATCGCTTCGTGCTGCTTGGTGTGCTGACCCAGATCCAGAAAGAGAATTCAGCACAGAGGGGGGTTACTGGACTCCTAAACAATCTCTGCAAGGATTACAAAAACGTCCCTATTTTACGATGGGAGATGGGGCAACCATGAGTCTAGGCATTGTTATCGCTCATAAAAGTGTACCTCTTCCTACCGTATTAGAAAGCCTGTGGACGGCTGAAAAAGACCGTGCTAAAAAGTTATATGGAAAAGATGGACTCTGTTTTCGGGTGATTTATGGTTCGGGTAATACTTTAGAAGCCTTGATGAAAGGGGAGTTATTAGACTTATGGTGGAATTTTATGCAGTATGATCAGCAAGATTTGAGTGCGTTGTTCTATCGATTAGCCGAAGAATTACCCCGTCATGCTTGTGTTACTGAAAGCGATCGCCTATTGAGAAAAGCTGCACAAGTGATCATCAACCGTCGAGATCAAACACTAGAGTCTCATATTCAAGAAAACTTGCTAAATTGGTTGGATCAGTGGGAAAACTGGGCTTATCAAACCTATAATCAAGTAAATAAAAATAAAACTGAAAAAGAAGTCCCTTTAGGTACGACCGAAAAGGATTTAGCTAATCTTTTGCGGTTTAGTGCTTTCTGGAATGACAAAAGGATGCAACAAATGAAATGGGGAGAAACGGAGTAATAAACTATGGGTGAACAGCAAATGTATTGGTATGAGATCGCTCCTTTAGATGTATTGTTATTTCGGGAAGCTAAACCTTTTAGTCCAGGGGAGAGTGCTTGGGCAAAAGGACTATTTCCCCCGTTTCCCAGTACAGTTTTTCAAGCATTGCGCTCGACTTTATCCAAAGATGTCAAAGATTTAGATTTTATAGGCCCATTTCTCTTAAGTCCCCAAGATAGATTATGTTTTCCCACTCCTAAGGATTTAGTTGCAGTGAGTTGGAGCAAAAAGAGTCAGCCAAAAGATGAGGAAACAAAAGAAGAGGAAAGAGAAGAAGATAATTTAGAAAAGCAAGCCCCCGAATGGCATCGAACTTTACGTCTTCAACCTGTTGATCGAACAGATAAAGCTTGGGAACATTTGTTGTTCGACGAGGCGGGATTAGCTCCAATGGTAGCTCCTTTTAGAGAGCTAGTTGAAGAAGAGAACAGAAGAGAATTTTTCTGTCGTCCCTATCCTTGGATTACAGCAGAAGCTTTAAGCGAATATCTACAAGGAAAAGAACTTAAAGATCCTACACAATTTCAGGATGATCCTTGGAATGTGCAGATTATGCCTCATATTCAAATGCAAGCGGATAAGCGACAAGTAAAAGATGAAGATGGCTATTTTACTGAAGTAGCGATTCGTCTTAAACCAGGTTGGCGATTAGTAGCGGGAATTAGTATAAAGTTAGGGGAAACAGTAGTACGGTTGGGAGGAGAAGGACATCGGGCGATTGTCATCCCATTTACTTTGTCCGATGCTGATCAAACACTGCTTAATCCTAAGACCAATACAACAGGTGATTTTGCTTATTTACTCACCCCCGGACTAGCGGTTAAGGAGGAAGCCGTTTATGGCGTTTATCCCTGTGATTGGCAACCCATCTTAGCAGGATGTGTCAGCGATCGTCCTTTATTGTGGGGTGGTGTTTCTCAAATTAGGCGCAAGTTAGTTATTTCCTTTGGTAAAGAGAATCAGGAGCGCACAGCTTCGCAGATTTCTTCGGGATCATCATCCCCTAACTCAGAAGCAAAAGGAGATGAGGAATTTGCTTTATTGCCACAACGAGCCTTTGTTCCACCTGGGACTGTCTATATCTTTAACCAGATTCCATCTGAAACTGAGGCACTCTTACCTAAACCTGAATCGACGGGGAATTGGTTAACCAGTTTTCAAAAACTCAACTATGGTAAATTATTATGGGGTAATACACCATTATGAATACTTATTTAACATATCTATATCTGCTGACCCCTTTACACACGGGCGGAAGTGCTGATGAGGGCAATTTAATGGGAATCGCCCGCGAAGTCCATACCGAGTTTCCCTATCTTCCTGCTTCCTCCTTGAGAGGTAAAATTCGCTCTGCCTTAGAACCGAGCAATCCTCAAAGTGAAGAAGAAAAAGCATTAGCAAAAGAAGTCTCTCAGTTTTTCGGTCAAAAAATCAAAGATGGACAACAACCCACAGAAGGAGAAGTTTGGTTTGCTGAGGCAACTCTCCTGTTTTTTCCGATCGCATCCTTAAGTCATCACTTAGTCTGGATTACCTGTCCTCTCTGGCTAGAACGTTGGAATCGTTGGTTGAAAAATTCCCCTTTAACTCAATTAATTCAAAACTGTCGAGAGCAAATTACAGAAGCAAGACCAGCTTTAGTTAGCTTTACACCCGAACCCCTTTACTTGCAAACTGCAATTCTGCAACAAAATGCCCTAGGGCAACTAAATACTAATGATTCTAATAGCCTCTCACAATCTCTTCAAAATCTTACTAATGCTAATGGGATGATTAATCAGCTTCTGAAAAAGCTAGTCATTGTGGATGATGAAGACTGTATTGCTTTGGTAGAAACGGGATTGCAGCGAGAAGTGCGCGTTGCTCTTAATGAAGGCGAAAAAACTGTTAAAGGTGGTTCTTTTCGCTCGGAAGAAGCCATTCCCCCTGAAACTGTACTTTTCTTTCCTTGGGGAATGAAACCTGTCAAACAAACCGAAAATACTCAGAATATTCGAGCAAAAACTAGCGAATTACTTAAAAATAAACTACAATTTGGAGGTCTAGAAGGATTAGGTCGCGGTTGGTGCGATCTAAAAACAATTGAAACTACTGAAACTACTACAGGAAGCCAAAAATGAAATTAGATTCGCGTCAATTTAGCAAACAAGCACATAACGCTTTAGTTGAAATAAAAAGTGAGTTAGCAGTAAATTACCACAAAAAAGCTAGTGGATTAGTTCAAGGATTAAGCACTTATATATCTACTTGGGGATTGCATCGACTTAGTGGAGATATGCAAAAATTTCTCGGTGGAACTGCCGAAGATACACGCTATAAAGGGAAAGTTTATCAAAAATTTCTTACTAAGCTCAAAGAGTTTAGCGGGGCAGATTTTGATGTTAATGATCAAGGCACATTAATTCATATGCCTTTAAGAAAATATACCGCCCTCAATCACTTGGCAATTAAATTAGCAAAAGAGTGGTCTTTTTGGTCGCCAGCAGTCTTAGGAGAGGCAGAACAATCATGACGGCACAACAAGAATGGCAGAAATTTTTGAAAAAACTCCAAAAAGATAAAAATCCTCTTTATGACTTGTATAAAGATAGTCAGTTAGAAATAGGTACAGAAATAACTATTTATTTTTCTGACGAAGAAGCGAAAAAAAAAGCAAGTGCTAAATGGCAGAAATTACAAGCCAAGTTTCCGCCACACTGGAAAAATCAAAAGATTAATTTCAAAGTTGGACAGTTAGCCCCTTCCTCCATTACTGCAATGACAAGATCGACAGCAAGAACAAATAATCCAACCAGTCGGAAATTAACCAGTCCTCTACAAGCACTGAATCATCGATTATTTAATAATAATGACACAGCTAAACCAGTTCTAATAGAAGCGGCGGCGGCGGATAAAACTTGTCAGTCTTTATACCAACAATTAACTGAGAAAACTAAACGATTAGCTGATGAAACTCTGACTGTTGAATTCATCTGGAGGCTGCGTGTAGGAGGAATGCGCGGTTTTCAGGAGTTACTTCTTCCTGTATTTCATCCAGTCTATGGTGTACCTTATATCCCTTCTAGTAGTTTAAAAGGTGTAGTAAGAGCTTGGGCAAGACAACATCGACCAGAAGCTGAGGTAAATCGACTTCTGGGGAAACTAGAAGATGGTATCGGTTGCGTTCAATTTCTTGATGCTTTTCCCACTGCACCTTGTTTGACTGTAGATATCGCTAATCCTCAATGGAGTTGGGAAAATAACCGAGTATGCTATCAACCTGTCCCCCATTATCTGTTGTCAATGGAAGAACCTGAGATTTTAATTGGGTTGACTCGTACCAGCAGAGGTAAATTAGAAGATGTCAGCAAAGTCAAAGATTGGTTACAAATAGCTTTATCAGCAGGAATTGGTTCGCGGGTTAGTGCGGGGTATGGTAGAACATCTGTTGCTTCTAGTTTGTCTCATCACTCTTCCCATGCTTTTAAATTATGGACGCAAGGGATATATGGCGCAAATCCTCCCGCTAAAGATAATCAATATCAGGGAAATAATGAATTTCGTCCCGTAGCAGTGCGAGGGATGCTGCGTTATTGGTTTCGTGCAGTAGGATTAAGTATTTATTCACCGCAGCAATGTAAAGATTTAGAAGGTAGGTTATTTGGTACTATTGAACCGCAAGCTCAAGAAGGACTAATTCGTATTTCTGTAGATTGGAAAGAGGAAAAAGGTGATCGCAATCGTCCTTATTTTTGTGAAGGTAATATTCTACTAGAAGCTAAAAATCAGGATGCTCTCAACTTAGCAGAAAAGTTATTGCAATTATCTTCTCATTTAGCAGGAATTGGGAGAGGATCGAGACGATCATTGCATTGGAATAATCCAATAGGATTAAGGGGATGCCATTGGGAAGTTGACACTAAAAAACTACCTCGTAATCAAGAACTATGGCAGCAGTTTCTTAGAGAGGTAAAAGATTCTTTACTTGCCCTACAGTCTGCCATAGGAGATCCTGCTAATTGTCCTCCCGGAAATCCTGGCAATCGCTCTCAAGATGTTTTGAATAGTCAGGCTCAAATTTATTTAATTTCTTGTCCTAGTTTAAAATATCCTGGAACTGTCAATAATTGGCAAAACGAAGGATTAAGGTCAGAAGTACGGGGAAAAGGGTTGGATTTCCTTTATAGTAGTGGCTTTAAAGGTGTCAATCAAAAAGGAAATGGAAATGCTAATGTTGGCGGACGAATCAGCCGACAAGGAGAAACTGCTTCTACACCTTCTTATGTGCTAATTAAATCTAATTTTCCCCCACAACAGGAACCTTATCAAACAGTAACAATTTTTGGAGTTAACCAGCGTGATCGCGCTACATTTATTCAACAATTAAACTCATTAAACCCTATGCAAATTCAGTGAACTAGCCCGATGCCAACCAACTCAGAGATTTTTTAAAAA
>NZ_CAIP01000049.1 GCF_000297435.1 Microcystis sp. T1-4
TTGTTATCAGCTTTTCAAAACAAGATTTAGTATAACTTAACGGTTATTTATTAAAGTTCATAGACAGGTTACAAAAATTTACCTAAACTCTCTACGCTTCCTCGGTTCTCTGTGTTAGTCTGAGTCCATAAATTAGTTTATCTAGACCTGAAGCTCACAGGAATGATCGCTACCCCTTGTCTAGCCAAGGCTACATCGGGTTGTGGCTTTTATCAGTTCCCTCGTCGGCAGAAAAGGAGAAAAATTCATGTCAAAAAAAGTTCTAGTTATCCTCTCCGAATGGGGATATTGGGGTGAAGAATTGGTCGGTCCCTATGATGTATTGAACGAAGCTGGTTACATCATCGACTTTGCCACCCCCAAAGGGCGCAAACCTGTGGCCTTACCCCCCAGTATGGATGAAACTTTTATCGATCCCCCCTTGGATAAGTATGTCACGAGTGCTCACTACGCCAAACGGACAAGAGAAATTGAACAGTCGGATTTGTTGGCAAAGCCGATCGATCTTTCTAACTGGTTTCCGGCAATGCCCTATTTCAACAGCCCCAATTTTGGGCATGAGCTAGAAGCTTACTATAATAAACGGGAGCAGTGTTGGAAAGAATTAGAACAGTACGACGCACTGGTGATGGTGGGTGGGTCTGGCCCGATGGTCGATATGGTGAACAATGAGAGAGTACATGACGTGATTCTCGGATTTCTCTCTCAGGGTAAGTTAATCACCGCCGAATGTTACGCTGTGACTTGTTTAGCCTTCGCTCGCGATTGGACGGAAAGAAAAAGCATTATTTGGGGTAAACACGTTACGGGTCATGCTCGTGAATACGACTATAAAGACAGTACAGGATTTGCCCAGATGTATGGCTTCGATGGAAAGCCGATGAATACCTCCGCTAATTTTGGACCTCCCTTCTATCCCCTAGAATATATTCTCCGAGATGCGGTTGGACCAGAGGGACAGTATCACGGAGGGGTTGGGCATACTCTTTCAACAATCCTTGATTACCCATTTTTAACCGGTCGCTCTACCCAGGATTCAAAACTCGTAGGAGAACTAATTATCCAGGTTCTGGAGCATGGTCTAAGGCGTTACGGTTGGTAATCATCTACCTGATAACTCAAAACAGACTTGGAGAAAATCATGGCAGGGAAAACAGGGCGTTTCGCCATACTAGAACAATTTCTGGCAGATGGATTCACTTATATGTTTGGTAATCCGGGTACATCGGAAGAAGGGTTTCTCGATGCCCTTGGCGATTATCCAGACCTCAAATATATCCTCACTTTGCAAGAATCCGTAGCGGTCATGACGGCCGATGGTTATGCAAGGGCAACAGGAAAACCTGCCCTAGTGCAAATTCACAGTACACCAGGTTTGGGAAATGCGATCGGTGCCTTATATCAAGCCAAACGGGGGCATTCTCCCCTAGTGGTTATTGGTGGGGATGCAGGAATTAAATATCAGGCAATGGATGCCCAAATGGCAGGGGATTTATTAGCCTTTGCCGAACCTGTCACCAAATGGTCAACCCTAGTGATGGAACCCTCCTCTCTATTGCGGGTACTGCGAAGAGCGGTCAAAATTGCCACTACTCCCCCCATGGGGCCAGTGTATGTCTGCCTTCCCGTAGATATTTTAGACGCACCTACAGTGGAACCGGTCAGACCGACTTCTTTACCCTCGACCCGGGTAATCCCCGATGAGGTTTTGGTCAAAGAAATGGCGGAGATTTTGGCCTCAAGCCAAAAACCGATGATTTTTGTCGGAGATGGGGTGTCTTTTTCGGAGGCACAGGCTGAACTTACCCAAGTGGCTGAACTCTTAGGAGCCGAAGTCTGGGGGGCTGATATTGGCGACTTAAACATGAGTTATACTCATCCCCTTTATCAAGGTTCTACTGGCCATATGTTTGGCTATTCCAGTAAACCTATTACTACTAAGGGTGATGTCAACTTAGTTGTTGGCACTTATATGTTGCCCGAAGTCTTTCCTGACTTAGGCGATATCTTTGCACCTGGAGCCAAAGTTCTGCACATTGATCTCAATGCTTACGAAATTGCCAAGAACCACCCTGTAGATATAGGGGTAGTTAGTGATCCCAAATTGACCTTGGCTAAATTGGCAATCATGTTAGAGTCAATACTCAACCCAGAACAGAAAGCGGCAGCCAAAGCGAGAACAGAAGCTATCGGCCAAGCTAAAGCCCAAAACCATCAACGCCAATTAGACGCTGATCGCCAAATTCGAGATCATGTCCCCTTACATCTATCTCGCTTTATGGAAGAGTTAGCCGCCAAACTTCCCGAAGATGCAGTCATCTTTGATGAAGCAATTACTAACTCCCCTGCTATAACCCGTTATTTCCCACCTACCAAACCAAGACACTACTTTGTCACCCGTGGGGGATCATTGGGAGTCGGCATTCCGGGGGCGATTGGGGCTAAATTAGCTCATCCCGATAAAACCGTGATTGGATTTGCCGGGGATGGGGGAGCCATGTACACCATTCAGGCACTCTGGACGGCCGCCCGTCATAACATTGATGTCAAGTTTGTGATCTGCAATAACCGCTCTTATCGCATTTTACAGGAGAACATAGACGCTTACTGGCAGGAAAGAAATATTCCAGAGCGAGACTATCCCTTGAGTTTCGACTTATCTAAGCCAGATATTCACTTTGCCTCTATCGCCCAATCTCTGGGAGTACCGGGGGTTCGAGTCGAAAAACCTGCTGATATAGCTAGTGCTATTGAACAGATGTTAAACCATCCAGGACCGTTTCTGATAGATGTGGTTTTAGAAGGTGATGTTAATCCTGAAAAAATTGGGGTCAAATAGGTTCAAGCTCTGGCTGGGTACGTCAATGCCCTTCATAAGCTCTGTCATCATTGGAGCTAATAACATGAAGCAATTAGAGGACAATTTGAAGTCCGTTGAGGTTAACCTGACAGCAGAAGAGGTAGTGGCGATTGATGAAATGACGACACATTCTCCTATCTATCCTGGATGGATGCAGGGGATGGGGAATGACCCTAAAATCACTGATGCTCTAAGTTAAAGTCACGCCAAGGAGACTAGGTATTGAGATTAACTTTGGGTAACAACAAAGAACAATCAAATTTTATCGATAGGGAGTATTTATGTCTCAGGAAAATGTAGCCGCCTTTTTGAACTTACTACTCAACGATTCTGAATTGAGAGAAAAGTTTAAGACAAGAAATTTAGCAGAATTGCTGTTTCATGCTGAAAATATCGGACAAAGGTTTACGTTTGAGCAATTGTCTCAGGTGATAGCGGCAATGGAAATAAAGATAATTAGAGAGAAATTAGGAGAAGACTTTGGCCCCTATAGTAGTTTATGGGTAAAAATGTGGGGTAAATATCGTTTAGAATACATAATAGACAATCTTCTTAGTGGCTTAAGTGAGGAAGAATTAGAGCAGTTAATTCAACCTATTGATCATACAATTGTTATTGATTAAGGAGTTAATCTATGTCTAAAAGAGAAGTTTGCAACTTTTTAAAAGCTCTTGCTGAAGATTCTTTGTTAAAAAATGAGTTGAAGGTAAAAGAAAAAGACGAAGTGATGAGGTATGCCCAGCAAAGATATGATTTTACTCAAAGAGAGTTTGATGATTTTGTGTGGGTTCTGGAAAACTTACTCGCAGATAAACGAGGAGAAAAGTTTGACTTAGCTTTTAGCTTGTGGGAAACTATGTGGGGTAAATATTATCTGGAATTTGTGGTTGATAATGTGATTGGTAGTTTATCTGACCAAGATCTGGAAAAAGTGATAGGGAGCTAAAAAATGAACTTTGAAAAGGCCTTTGATTATATTATTGTCGGTGCTGGGGCATCTGGATGTGTGATTGCCAATCGACTTATTGAAAACCTTGATTGTCACGTTCTACTATTAGAAGCAGGAGATGCTGATAATAACCCTACTATCCATAACACAGATATTCAGTCAATGACTTCCCTGTGGAGTGGCACAACAGACTGGGGATACTCAACAGAAGAAGAACCCTATTTGAATAATCGTAAAATCTCTATTGCTCAGGGAAAAGTTCTTGGCGGTGGTACATCAGTTAATGCCATGATGTACATCAGGGGAAATCGTCGTAACTATGATCACTGGAATGGTTTGGGCAATGAAAACTGGAGTTATCAAGATGTCTTACCCTACTTCAAAAAGTCAGAAAATTATCAAGGTGGATCACCAGAATATAGGGGCAGTGGTGGCGTATTAAACGTGATCGATTATGCCAATCCTTCCCCCGTTTCTCAGGCTTTTGTCGCCGCAGCAGTGGAACTAGGTTATCAGGGTAACGGATGGGACTGTAATGGTCAACAACAGGAAAACGGAGCATTTTTCTATCAATCCACCCGAACCAAAGATAATCAACGTTGTAGCACTGCTGTAGCTTTTATTACCCCAATTTTAGGGAACCCCAATTTAACCGTAGAAACAAAAGCTTTAGTCACTCGGATTTTAATATCGGCAAATAAAGCGATCGGGCTTGAATACTTGCAAGAGGGGAAACTTCATCAAGTTAAAGCCCAATCAGAAATCATTATTAGTAGTGGTTCTTTCGAGTCTCCTAAACTATTAATGCTCTCTGGAATCGGCCCGGCTGAACACTTAAAAGCCCATCACATCCCAGTCATTGTCGATTTACCTGGAGTCGGACAAAATTTACAAGATCATCTTTTATTAGGAGTTGGATATGAATGTAAACAAGAACAACCTTTACCGAACCTACTTTCTGAAGCTGGTTTGTTTACTTGGACTCGGAGTGGAATCACTTCCGCTTCACCAGATCTTCAGTTCTTTTTCGGTCCAGTTCAATTTATCGAACCAGAATATCGCACAGACGGGCCTGGATTTACCTTTGCTCCCATTGTTGCCCAACCCCAAAGTCGAGGCACTATCTCTTTGAGGTCTAATAATCCTCAAGACTTAGCAGTTATTCAGGCCAATTATTTACAATGTGAAACAGATATCAATGTTTTCATTAGAGGAATACAACTAGCCCGAGAATTAGTTGATACTTCTCCCTTTAATGAGTTTCGAGGACGAGAATTAGCCCCCGGACCATCGGTGACAAGTTCCTCAGATTTGAGCGCATATATTCGGCGAGTTTGCTCAACAGTTTGGCATCCAGTTGGAACCTGTAAAATGGGTAGGGATCACTTAGCGGTAGTCAATCCTCAATTGCAAGTTTATGGAATAGAAGGACTAAGAGTTGCTGATGCTTCAATTATGCCAACTATTACCAGTGGAAATACTAACGCTCCTGTCATTATGATTGGAGAAAAAGCTGCTGATATGATTATTACTCTTCAGAAGCAGTAATCAAAATAAATATTAAATCTCAAAAAAATCTCAAGATACAAGGAATAAATTTATGGCAGATAGTTTTGATTTCATTATTGTCGGTTCAGGGACAGCAGGTTCCACCATTGCCTATCGTTTAAGCGAAATTGCTGATGCCACCGTCTTAATTCTTGAAGCTGGAGGAACTAAAATTATAGAAGCCGTTGACATTCCCTATCGTTGGAATGAACTCTTGCTCACAGAAATAGACTGGGCTTATATGAGTGTTCCTCAGCCTGGTCTGAATAACAGACAAGTTTATTGTGCATCAGGGAAACTCATCGGCGGCAGCTCTAACATTTATCACATGATCCATACCAGAGGCAGACCTCAAGATTACGATAACTGGGCTTATAATGGTTGTGCTGGTTGGTCTTTTAAAGATGTCTTGCCCTATCTGCAAAAACTAGAAAATCAACAAGATAACACCAATCCAACGGCGGGAAAACAGGGACCCATTAATGTTATCAATGCCCAAGTTGAAGGCAACCCAGTCTCACAAACTTTTATTGATGCCTGTGTAGAAATGGGTTATCCATTAGTGGAAGATTTTAATGTCCAGGAATTTGGCGCAGGTTGGCATCATATAGACATCAAGGATGGCAAGCGCTGTGGAGCGAGAAATGCTTATCTAGAGCCAGCCTTAATACGCTCCAATGTCACCCTAAGTGCTAATTCCCAAACCACAAGGCTATTAATCGAAAATAATCGTTGTGTTGGGGTTGAATATTGGCAAGATGGCATCCTAAAGACCGCTAGAGCTAATCAAGAAGTGATTGTCTGTGCTGGAGCGATTCAATCACCTAAACTGCTAATGCTTTCGGGAATTGGCCAACCTGAGCATCTAGCTCAATTTAACATTCCAGTGGTCGTAGATTTACCCGGTGTAGGGGAAAACTTTCATGATCATCCTCTGATGATTGGACCGATGGGAATGATGGCAGAACCTGGCTCAGATCCCCAAGAAAATATGACAGAAGCAGCTCTTTTCTGGGGATCTCAACCCGATTTAATTGTGCCTGACTTGGAGATCTGTATTGTTCACCGGGCCCCCTTTGGAGAAGGATTTTTTCAAAATGTTATTGAAAGGGTTCAAACAAATCAACCCGTTCCCTCAGTGGCTCAATTAGTTGATCCAAGGATCATTTTAGCCTTGCCTGGGTTAGTTTCTCCCTTATCTCGTGGGTGGATTCGTCTAGCCAGTAGTGATCCTTTAGTAAATCCTTTAGTTAATCCCAACTATGGAGCGGAAAGAGCAGATATTGATCGGATTGTGACTATGGTTAAAATTGCCCGGGATATTTACCAAACCCAAGCCTTTGCCAAATTAGGACTCACAGAAATCAATCCAGGTCGGGATGTGCGAACCGATGAAGAATTGAGAACTTGGATCATTAATAATCTCGGTTCTTACTATCACTTTGTTGGTTCTTGCAAAATGGGAATCGACAATATGTCCGTTGTTGATCCTTGTTTAAAGGTCTATGGAGTAGAAGGTTTACGAGTAGCAGATGGTTCGATTATCCCTACCGTTCCATCCGCTAACCCTCACACCTCCATCATCATGATTGGGGAAAAAGCAGCAGATTTAATCAAACAACAAATTCACTAACTGACAATAAGTAAAAACATGACAGAGCAAAAATCCCTGGAAATCTTTGATTTAGGAGACTTCCGCCTAATCAGTGGACTGACACTTCCTAACGCTAAACTCGCCTATAGAACTCATGGGACGTTAAACGAAGCTAAGGATAATGCTGGCTCTTCGTTACTTGGTATGGTTCGATAGGGGAGCATAAATCGACTAAATCCTTATCTGGCAAGAGACTTAATTGATTAGTTCGCTCTAGATCAAAAACAATTGACAAAAATCGCCAAATGTCTTTCTCTATAAGAGTTTCATTCCTTATAATCCTGTACGTTGCATAAGACAAACCGAAGAACCATAATGCTATTCTTTTTCCCCATTTTTTGGCGGGTTCTCCAGACTCTTTAGAGATGTATATTGGCGAAAATCGTCCTCTTGACCCGCGTAAATACTTTATTATCTTGCCAGCACTATTTGCAGGCGGACTAATGATCCTGATAAGGGGGCAGACCTTATTGTCCAAGTTCTGAAATCTGATCATTCTCCTCTACACTTACCATTAGGTGGTGATGCCATCGGTGTGATGCGGGGTAAAATCGCCAAACTGCAAGAGGATATTGCCGCTTGGGAGAATCTGGCCGGAAAAACAGCCTATGAATGAATGCTAACCCTCACCTACTTTTCCAACTTTTTGTCCTGTACTATGAGAATAGGAATATGATTCATCAACTGATCTTTGCTCATCCCAAGCCCGGTATGAGTGAAAAGGAATTTCAAAACTACTGGGTTAATTTCCACGCAGTTTATTACGCCAGCAAAATCCCTCAAATCAGGCGTTATATGGTCGATACTCGTATTCCTTTTGGTTCGGAACCAGAAGAGCCGCTCTTTAGTGGTGTTGCTGAAATTTGGCTAGAGAACGAACAAGAACAACTCGCATCTCTCCAGTCAAAAGAGTTCTTAGCAGGAGCCCGACTAGATGAACCCAACTGGGCTGCCTTCTGGCGTACCGTAGGATTAGATACTAATACTCACGTCTTGATGGAGGGGCCGCCTTTACAAAAGGAATCCACGATGGTAAAACTCTTGATACTCGTTAAACGCAAAGCGGGAATGCCTTTAGAAGAATTTCGCCAGAAAATGCTAGGAAGTCATAGCGCCAAAGTCATGAAAATTCCAGGGCTTCGCCGTTATTTTCAATGCCATGTCAGGGATAGTTTTTATGGGATTGGAGAATCCTTACTAGATTGTGTTTCAATGCTCTGGTTTGATGACATTCAAAAACTGGAAAAAGCCTATAAATCCACCGAGTATGAACAGAAAATCTTGCCCGACTTTGCCGATCTTTTTGAATCTAAATACATCCACACAATGGTGACTGATGAACACTGGATTATCGGACCTGAATTTCGCTGATCAAGAATATAGCGGTATTTGGTAAATTATGAGATCCTTCACCGCCTATCAATTTATCAATTATCCACCCTCTATTTTTAGGAGCAATCACCATGGCTAACGCTGTTGATTTTACCTTCTCAGACCTGATCGCTGGCTACATTACCAGCTATGACAAAACCACCGATTCCTTTGGTCTGAAAACTTCCGATGATCGCGAATATACCATCTATCTGACCTCGAATACCTACTCGCAACTGATTCGCAATCTTGGACAAGCCTATCAGGATGCAACGGGGGCGATGCGAGACCTGATTGAATCAGGCCAACCCAAGCAACAAGGTCAGCGGGGGCGGTTTATTTTTGCTTATGGGATCTTTTATCCCCTCGATAACCATCAGTATCGGTTTGAGGCCAAACAGATCAACTTTATTGGACGCTCCGATGACTATAGCAATGACTATGTCTTTGAACAACCAAACTGGTGGATCACTCAAATCAAGCAATTAGGAGACTTTTATCTCAAGTCTCAGTTTGGCACTCCTGACGGCAAGCTTAATATTGACTATTCTCTCTACCGCACTAATTTAGGGGTTACGGGAGAAAAACAAAAAAGTGGCCGACAAGAAACCGATACAATTTCTCGCCTCGTCTATGGTTTTGCCACAGCCTTTTTAATGACGGGGGACGATCGCTATCTGGAAGCCGCTAACAAGGGAACTGAATACCTGCGGGATCACCTGCGGTTTGAAGATAAAAATGCCGGTATTGTTTACTGGTATCATGCCGTTGATCGCCAAGCGAACGGACGGGAGGATAAAGTCTTTGCCTCGGAGTTTTGGCAAGATTTTGATGCCATTCCTTGCTATGAGCAGATTTATGCCTTAGCAGGTCCTGTTCAGACTTACCGAGTCACGGGCGATCCGAAAATCCTCGCCGATGCTCAAGCAACGGTTAAGTTATTTAAGGATTACTTCCGAGATCCCAAACTAGGGGGCTACTATTCCCATATCGATCCCATTACCCTTAAGCCCTACGGCCAGATCTTAAAAGCGCGCAACAATGAAGCCAAGAAGAATTGGAACTCTGTGGGCGACCACGCTCCCGCTTATTTAATTAACCTCTGGCTGGGAACTGGCAAAGAAGAATACGCGGAGTTTCTCGAAGAAACCTTTGATACTATAACCGAGCATTTTCAAGATTACCAGAACAGTCCCTTTGTGCAAGAAAAATTCAATGATGACTGGTCGCCAGATTACAGTAAGCAAGAGCAGCCCAACAAAGCCGTTGTTGGTCACAACCTCAAGATTGCTTGGAATTTAACCCGGATGTACGGACTAAAAAACAAGCAAGAATATAAAGACTTTGCTAACAAGATTGGCAACACCATTGCTCAAGTCGGCTCTGACCGTCAACGGGGCGGTTGGTACGATATGCAGGATCGGCAAGAAAAAGCGGGCAATTTCTATAAATACTTCTGGCACGATCGCAAAGCTTGGTGGCAAATGGAACAGGGCATTTTAGCCTATTACATTTTGTCGGGAGTCTATCGGGAAAATGCCGAATTTTTACGCTATGCCCGGGAAGGAACAGCCTTCTATAATGCCTACTTCCTCGATCACGAAGCGGGAGGAGTCTATTTCAATGTCTTGGCTAATGGAATCCCGTATTTGCTGGGAACAGAATGGGGCAAAGGCAGCCACTCCATGTCCGGCTATCACTCCTTTGAATTGTGCTATTTAGCGGCCGTCTATACCAATTTGCTGCTGTTCAAAGAGCCGATGGATTTCTACTTCAAGCCCGTCCCCGGCGGCTTCCCCGATCGCATTCTGCGGGTAGCTCCCGATATCCTGCCTCCCGACAGTATTTATATTAAACAAGTCTGGATTGAGGGGGCGCGCTATGATGACTTTGATGCCAAAGCATTGACTGTCAAGCTTCCGAGCAACTACGACAACAAGAAAATCCGGGTGCTGATCTATCCGACAGGTATTACTTTTGAAGCGGCTCTGTTAGACTTCAGCGAGGGCGTTGCCAAAGTGGATTTAACCGGAGAAATCGATCAAGGAGACTCGTGGGCAATCGGCGAACTGGAACAAGAGTTTAACCGCCTAGAAATCCAACAGGCACAAAAAGTAGTTCTCGTCGCCTCAAGTTTGACATCCATCTCTGACGAAGCCCTGCGCTACTTAACCTATTACATTCGTCGGCGTACTCGTGAAACAGGCGGCAGCTTTACCCTCTCCGTCGAGGGAGCTAACGAGCAGGTGAAAAAGGCTTTCCTAGACGCTAATGTCGTTGAGCCAGACCAAATCTCTTAGGCGTTGAAAAAGATTAGCTCGAGGTGGAAAAACATGAATTACGCTCGACTCTCATTGGCATGGCATCCTCACTCAAATAACAGAGGGAAATTTTCCTCCCCCAAGCATTGGCTCTTAGCAGCACTGTTATCCCTGGTGTTAAGTTTTGCCATCCCCTCTCTCATCGAACCGGCTCTAGCAGTGGGAGCTAACAACCTGGGGGCGACTTTCGACGCAACCCAAAATAATGTCACCTTTCGCGTCTATTCTAATGCCGCCACTCACCTGGAAGTTTGGCTCTACGACCAGAATTTGGGCGCAGCGGAAAAATTTAAACTTCCTTTAACCCAAGATAGCAGTAGCAAAATTTGGTCTGTTAGCGTACCCGTATCAACCCTGAAAGCCAACGGGATAACAGATACCATCTACTACGGCTATCGCGCTTGGGGTCCGAATTGGACTTACGATCCCTCTTGGACTCAAGGATCGACCGTTGGGTTTGTGCGGGATGTGGACGGTCAAGGAAACCGCTTTAACCCGAATAAACTCCTCTTAGATCCTTATGCAGTGGAGGTAAGCCACGATCGCCTAATTCCCACCGCCACCGGGCAGACCAATGGGGGGATTTATGTCTCAGGTCCAGAATACCGGGCCTTTGACACGGGAAGCCAAGCACCGAAAGGGATTGTCCTGCCGCTCGCTCAAGCTGACATCGGCAATAAACCGACTCGTCCCTTCAAAGATGAGATTATCTATGAAGTTCACCTGCGGGGGTTAACGGAAAACGATCCGGACATTCCCGAAAACCTGCGGGGAACTTATGCCGGAGCGGCACTCAAGGCCAAATATCTCAAAGATTTAGGGGTGACAGCCGTGGAGTTTCTGCCCCTGCAATCGATGCAAAATGACACCAATGATGTGATCGCTTCTACGGCTGGAGATAATTACTGGGGATATGACCCCTATAACTACTTTGCCGCGGATCGCCGCTATGCTGCCGATAAAACTCCGGGGGGGCCGACCCAAGAATTTCAGCAGATGACTAAAGCCTTCCACGAACAGGGACTGAAAGTCTATGTGGATGTAGTCTATAACCATACAGGGGAAGAAGGCGTAGATTCAACGGGAAATATTTCCCCCATTTTCACGATGCGAGGTTTAGACAACCCCACCTATTACGAACTCAGCAACGACGTGCGTTACTACTACAGTGATAACGGGGTCGGGCCGAATTTGAACACGGGCAATCCTGTGGTGCGGGATTTGATTATTGATTCCCTGGCCTACTGGAAAGATACTCTGGGAGTAGATGGATTCCGATTTGACCTCGCGCCGGTGATTGGCAACGACTGCCAGCGGGGATGTTTTCAATTTAACAAATTCAACCCGGAAAATGCCCTCAATCGCATGGTTAAGGAATTGCCGGTACGTCCTGCCAATGGAGGAAATGGGGCGGACTTGATTGCAGAACCTTGGGCCGTCACTAACTACCAGATGGGGAACTTCCCTAGTGGTTGGGCAGAATGGAATGATAAGTTCCGCGATAGTTTCCGTAAAGTCCAAAACCGCTTAGGAGTTGAAAACGTTCCCCCTAACGAATTGGCAACCCGTTTTGCCGGCTCGAGGGATCTATTTCAGGATGATGGTCGTAAGCCTTGGCATTCGGTCAACTTTATCGTCGCCCATGATGGATTTACCTTGCGGGATGTCTATAACTGTAACCAGAAAACCAACAGCCAACTAACTTGGGATCAGGGACCATCTGACGGAGGAACCGATAATAATTTGTCCTGGGATCAGGGAGGAGATCCCTCACTTCAGCGACAAGCCACTCGCACTGCTCTCGCCCTTGAGATGCTTTCGGCAGGTGTTCCAATGATGACGGGAGGAGATGAGATGTATCGTACCCAGTACTGCAATAACAATATGTACAACGTCGATTCTGCCGCCAATTGGCTCGACTATGACAATATCAAGGAGTATCCCCATTTCTTTAACTACAGTCAGAAGTTACTGGCTTTTCGCAATGCCCATCCGGCTTTACGTCCCGCCGATTTCTTTCGAGGGACAGATAATAATGGCAATGGCTTAAAAGACCTCACTTGGTTGCGAAGTGATGGAAATGAACCGGATAGCAATTATTTCTCGGATCCGAACCAGCATTTTCTGGCCTATCGTTTGGATGGCTCGGAATTGGGAGACGGCGGACAATCTATTTATGTCGCCTACAATAGTTGGTCGGGGAATATCCAGGCAACACTGCCCCCGAATCTTCCGGGTAAGCAATGGTATCGAGTCGCCGATACCGCCGGCTTTATGGAAAGTCAGGACAATTTTAATGCTCCCGGTGCGGAAGAATTACTGACAGGTTCAACCTATGATGTCAATGGGCGTTCCCTAGTTTTATTAATTGAGAAGTAGGAGCATTCTATCGACATTGAGTGGCTAGGTCTTGTCGGAAAATGTTTGACAGTGGCCTAGCCCACTCCGCTAAATGTGAATCAACCCTTAGCCAGAAAATAGCTGTGAATAAACCTTTAGCCGGAAAAAAAGTCGCTGTCCTTCTTGAGACAGAGTATATTGCCGCCGAGATTGAGTATTATCAAAGGGAGTTCTCGCAGCTGGGGGCAGAAGTTGAGCTACTGTCCTATTTATGGGGAGCAAAAAGCAGACAGTTAGTTTGTGATATCGATAGTCCAGAGCGTCCGGTTAAAGATATTCATACTCTAGTAGTAGATGTTGATGTCGCAGATCGGGAGGCGAATAATTACGATATTGTGGTTATGGCGGCAAATTATTGCAGTGTGAGATTGCGAGAAATTCCGCCAATGGGCAGTTTAGGAAGTCCGGATTTACTTGCTACTCCCCCGGCAGTGGATTTTTTTGCCAAGGCCATGTTAAATAAAAAAATCGTCAAAGGTGCTTTGTGTCATGCTTTATGGATTTTAACTCCCATTCCAGCCTTATTAAAGGGGCGTAAGGTTATTTGTCATACGGTGGTTTTGGCAGATGTTCATAATGCTGGGGCGATTTTTGTTCCGGCTCCCGAAAAAGTTGTCATTGATGATGATTTAATAACTGGACGCTCTTTTGCTGATATAGAAGCTTATTTTCAGGCCATCGTACAAACAGCGATCAAGAAAGATACTAACTGCAATTTGATTAAATAAATCCTCAACCACCGAGGGGGTGTGATTCCTGAAACATTTAATCTAGGCATCCTGCCTGTTGTCAACATTTATTGAGGCAATAATCATGTTAGCTCAAACTCAGTCATGGCCAACACAAATCACGGGAAAAAGGATCGCTATTATTGTTTTAGCTTTCCTCTTTAGTTGCGGAATTTTAGTTGCTTATCCCTCTCAGGTATTAGCTGATAAAAACGTTAATACAGTTAATGTAGAACAATTGCTGAAGCTGTTACCCAATGGTGATCGCTGGAAGAAACACATGACGGAAGAGCTGCTACCTTTCTGGGAAATGGAGACAGCTTTAGGTCAACCGCTGGGGAATTTTCCGACTTATCGCTGTAATGATGGTTCCTTATATAACTCTCAGTCACCTTGTCCAGAATTAAAATACGCCGCACCTGGTATTGTTTGGGTTGAGCCGGATTATCGAGACTATGTCCGCGCCAAATCTCGACAAGTTTATGCCTATGGAGTAGCTTTCCATGTAACCGGTGATGAGACTTATTTAAACTATGCTCGAGCCGGAGCCAATTATCTGCGAAAATATGCTTTAGATTCCCAAAATGGGGGGGCCTATAGCTATTGGCATGAACCCGAACATTTACCCGGACCAGAAAAACTACAAAGAACCAGTCAAGATTTAGCTTATGCTCTGAGTGGGATGGGATTTTACTATTATCTCACCCGCGATGCTGCTGTTTTAAAGGACATCATCCAGGTTAAAAACTACATTTTTGACACCTATTACGAGCCGACTCTGGATCTGATTAATTGGGTCAAAGAACCTTCTCCGGATGGAGATCAAGCCAACCAAAAAGAATTAGTCTCCCAACTGGATCAAATTTATGGTTATATGTTGTGGTTAACCCCGACATTAGCTGAACCAGATCAAACTCAATGGAAGCAAGATCTGAATCATTTAGCCCACATTATCATCAATCAGTTTTATAGTCCTCAACAAAATCTGTTTTGGGGTGCTGTTACCAATAGTAACATCAAACATTTAGGGACACCGCATACAGATTTTGGCCATTCCGTTAAAACTATGTGGTTAATTTATCAAATCGGTAAGCTAACCGATGATTTAGAATTAACCTTGTTTGGGGAGAATCATGCCGCAGAAATTCTGGAAACAGCTTACTTGAAAAAAACTGGCTCTTGGGCCAGGGGGTTTGATGAAAATGGCAAAATAGATCCAGATAAAGAATGGTGGAGTTTAGCAGAATTGGATCAGGTGAGTGCAACTTTAGGGTTAGTCGATCCAAGCTATGCAGTTTACTTGCCGAAAACCTATAACTATTGGTTTAATTATATGGTCGATCCAGAAAATAAGGAAATCTGGCACATGGTAAGTGCTAAGACGAATAAACCTTATCCTTGTCTGGCCACTCAACCATTAAACGAGTCTAAATGTTTTCCGAAACAGCATTCTTGGAAAAATGCCCTCCATTCATTTGAACACGCTTTAGTAGGATATATCACCATGCAGCAAATTCATAATCAACCCGTCCAGCTTTATTATGCCTTTAAAGAGAAACCAGAGGATAAATTCATCTATCCTTATTTTTATGAGGGCAAGGTTAGCCAGATCATTAATCACTCAACTCAAGACAATTCTAGTTCTATCCAAGAAGTAATCTTCACCGATATCCGTTGAAAATTTCTAAAATCATGGAGCAAAAATAATGACTAATTCCCTCTCTATAGGGTTGAAAACGTTACTCACTGTCATCATGGCCTTTTTTGTCGTGTTTGTTAACCCAGTGAGGGCCGATGTGATCTATCATGCCTTTAATGTTCCTTTTCGGGAGATTGAAAGGGAACTTCCTGAACTTAAAGCAGATGGCTTTACCTACATTCAAATTTCACCCCCTCAATTGAGTAACCCTTCCCCTGAATGGTGGGGCAGATATCAACCGATTGATTTTACTGTGATTGATAGTCCTTTAGGCAATGAAAATGAGCTAAAAGAACTTATTGACACGGCCCATCAACAGGGAGAAAAAATTATTGTCGATGTGGTGCTTAATCACATGGCCAACTATGAAAATTATCCCAATACCCTGCAATATCCACGCTTTTCTCCTCAAGATTTTCACGGCAGGGCTTGCATTCAAAACTATGATGATTCCTATCAAGCTACTCACGGATGGTTAGGACTAGACTGTGCTAGTGGTCAAGGGGGACTGCCTGATTTAAACACTGAATCTTCCTATGTCCGTCAAGAGGCGAAAAATTACATTAATAAGCTTTTAGACCTTGGTGCTGATGGGTTCCGTTTTGATGCGCTTAAACATATTGAACCGGGCTTTTTCCAAGAAGTGCTTGCGGGAGTAGCCGCCGATGTCTATCTCTATGGGGAAATTGTCGAAGATAGTCCAAGAATGGCTTTTTCCTATACTTCTATTCACGATCTTGATGTTACGGATTACCCCCTATTAAATACTCTTAAAAGGGCTTTTAGTCTAGGGGGTGATTTGCGTATTCTCAAAGATCCCAGAAGTGGAAATGGAGCTTTACCCGGTCCCAATGCTGTCACCTTTGCTAAAACCCATGATACCGTTCCGGGCAGCCTGCTTTATGGGGGTTATGGATTAGATTCAAGGGATAGTATCTTAGCTAATGCTTTCGTGCTTTCCCGTGCCGATGGATTACCTTTAATTTATGGGGAGGATGCTTCAGATCCCATTGTTAAAGCGGGGGTGGGATTCCATGAGCAAATGATGGGACAACCTCAGTCTTTCCCGAATGGTAATGAGATTGCCACAGGGGGAGATAGCCCAAATTTACTCTTTATTGAAAGAGGCGATTTAGGTATTGCCATGATCAATAAATCTGGCAATCCATTTGATGTTGCCGATGCTAGAATGCCTGGTTTAGACGTAGGTTGCTATCAAGAACTGCACTACAATTTCCCCATGTCTGTCAGTGTTGGTGGGGATGGACAGAAACAGATAACTCGCTGGGGTAATAACGAAAGAGGGGGCATTTCAATTCAACCTAGAGATGCCATGTTTTTTGTCAAAACTTCCGATAACATCTGTGTTCGATGATGCTAATGGGAGTTCTCTACTTTAAATCATGGAGAAAAAATGATGACTAATTCACTCTCTGTAGGGCTGAAAACATTGCTAACCCTTATCATGGCCTTTTTTGTGGTGTTTGTTAACCCAGTTAAGGCTGATGTGAGCAATCAGGTTTTTTCTACTCCAATTGTCAATCAAAAAACCGAGGGAATGGCGATTCCGGTGCTGTGTAACCCGGACATTTCTCAATGTCCCGCCAGTGCCCAGTTACTGGGAACGGTTAACAACAACCGAGGACACTGGAATCCCTTTTTACCAGAAAACAACATGATTGAAGACGGCCCGCTCTATTACAAGGAATTAGAACTCAAGGCGAATGGAGGCCGCCACGGTAACGGAATCTATGCTTTCCGTTTTGTTACTAATCAAAACTTGCAACAGACCTTCAAGGCCGATCACAACCGAACGGATAGTACAGGTAAACCTAAATTGGTGGCAGGAGAACTCGCTCACCAAGCCCAGAATATTATCATCAAAGTTGACCGTGACGATGTTTATAAAATTAGCTTTAACCCTTCAAACTTAACCTTTGATGTCACGCCTCATCCCACCTACCTAACAAAAATTGAATCGGTACAACTAAATGGATTTGTCTGGGATGACGAAGATATGTTCCAGAAATTTGATGAAACCCGTGCCAACCACGAAATCACAAAAAACGGGGATTGGTGGGAGAAAACAATCCCCCTCAAGGCGAATGGGGGTATTGATTTTAGAGCCGATGGAGTCTATCAATTTTTATTCTCTGCCAACCACAACGAGGACTGGGGATTTGGCGCCTATAATAACGGCAAAAATACTCTCACCGGAGGAACTGGCTTTGGCAGCAGCGGGGGACAGAGCCGGCACTCCGCAATCACGATTCAAGTCTTTGAAGATGGTAATTACACCCTCCAGATGAATCCCTTGGAATATAAGTTTCAAGTCAAAGCTCCTGAGGGGGTAAGACCTGTTAAAATCTGGAACGACGTAAACTCCTTTCAATTACTCGGCACCTTTTATCCCGATGTTCAATTCGATCCCACCAAGGCAGAACACAATATGGAACCTGTTGGTGACAAGATCTGGACGAAAACTTTGCAATTAAAACCGGGTATTTACGGGGCAAATTTTGCCATTTCTGGGGAGCTTTTTTTGGATACAATGGCCCTCGGTGCTTGGCTGGAATCCGATCACCCCAACAAACTGATTGGTCGCGGCTGGCATGGCAAGCCTAACGAGCCTAATATTTTCTTTGAAGTCAAAGAAACTGGAGCCTACCGATTCACCTACGACGGCGCTCAAGATCAATTCTCAATTGAATCCTTAAGCAATGCCCCTTTGCAACCGCCGGCCGTGATTGAAACCTTACAGTTAGTGGGGAATTTCCCTGAACCTCTGCAAGCTTGGGAGCCAACCAGTACCGCCAACAATATGCAACAAATTGGCCCGCACATCTTTAGCAAAGATGTCCAGCTGGAAGCCAATCGCAAGTATGAGTATAAGTACAATGCCAATAATTGGGGTTGGCTCTGGGTATTTGCCGATTACGAATTGGACGGCTACGGACGGGACTTTCTGGGAAGAAACCCCGACCCCGCTCATGCCCGAATTGAAGACTTGAAAGTGTACGGACAGCTTACCACTCACGGCAATCCTCCCCCTCTCCAATTCACTCCTACAGCCAGTGGTTGGTACACATTTACTGTCAACTTGGAAACGGGGGCCTACTCGGTGCAACCCAGTAAAAAATAAAATTAGGTTTGTAGTTGGGCTTTAGTCCTGACCAGATAGGGCCTTTGTCCGACTACTTACTCCGCGCGCGCGCGGAGGCAAATAACTTTTCTTTTTCTCTAAAGTCCACAGGGAGAGTAAAATGAAAAATTTCTTTGATGTCTTTATCTCCTATGGACGTGCTGATAGTAAAGCTTTTGCTATCAAACTTAATCAAAGGTTGGCAGCAGAAGGCTTAAACGTCTGGTTCGACCAAGAAGATATTCCCTTGGCTGTGGACTATCAAGAACAGATTAATGATGGCATCGAGAGGACACATAACTTTATTTTTATCATCGCCCCTCATTCAGTTAATTCCCCATATTGCCTGAAAGAAATTAATCTAGCGATTAAGTACAACAAGCGCATTATTCCGCTGCTTCATGTTGAACAAATTAGCCAAGAAACTTGGCGGCAAAGAAATACAGATAAAACTGAAGCTGACTGGCAAGAATATCAAGCTGAGGGAAGGCATTCTAGTTTTCCGAATATGCACCCAGTGATCGGCAAAATTAACTGGATCTATTTCCGAGAAGAAATTGATGATTTTGAAAGTTCTTTTGCTGGCTTGATTAGCGCAATTTATCAGCAACAACATTATGTGGAAAACCACAGTATTCTTTTGGTTAAAGCCTTAAATTGGTTGAGGAATCAGCAGCAAACTAATTATCTGTTAATTGGCGAAGAGAGACAGGCAGCAGAAAAGTGGTTAAAACATAGATTTACTGAGGAACAGCCGCCCTGTCTGCCTACAGATTTACACTGCGAATTTATTAGCGAAAGCAGTAAAAATGCTAATAATTTGATGACACAGGTTTTCCTGTCATCGTCAGAAAAAGATAATGTCATCAAGGAGAAAATTGGCAAGGCTTTGATGCGAGAAGGCTTTACCATCTGGACTAATCAGACAGATATTAAAACGGGAACTGCCTTTCAGGAGCAAATTAATAAAGGTATTGAAGGGGCGGATAACTTTGTTTATTTAATATCTCCAGAAGCCCTGCAATCATCATACTGTAATCTCGAACTTGCTCACGCTTTTGCTACCAACAAACGCATTATTCCTTTGCTGATTGAAAAGACCGATATTGAGTTAATACCATCCCAGCTACAGAAATTACAATTTATTGACTTAACTGAACATGAAGATCGGGACAAATATCGCAGTAGTATCGATAAATTGTTGAGGGAATTAAACAGTGATGTTGCTTATTATGAAAGTCATAAAGTGCTGTTAGTCAAAGCCTTGAAATGGCAGCAGCAAACCCACAACCCTAGTGTCCTATTCCGGGGCTATAATCTCCAACATTTTGAAGCTTGGCTGAAGGTAGCTAAACAGCGAAAAGAATCCCCTCCCTTACCGATACAGGAAGAATTTATTATCGCTAGTCTCAATCAACATAAACCATCTTCTTTAGAAGTTTTTATCTCTTATTCTCGTGCCGATTCAGATTTAGCAAGAAGATTAAATGAGGCTCTGTCTTCACTCGGTAAGCTCACTTGGTTCGATCAAGAAAGTATAGCTTCTGGAGAAGATTTTCGGCGAGAAATTTATCAAGGCATTGAAATTTCCGACAACTTTGTATTTATCATTTCTCCCCAATCAATCAATTCACCTTATTGTTCTGATGAGGTGGAATATGCCCAAAAATTAAATAAGCGAATTATCCCGATCTTACACCAAAAAGTTGCAGCCAAAGATTTGCCCGCTGCCTTAGCTAGTATTCAGTGGCTTGATTTTAGTCAGCATGGTGGGGACTTTCTGACCAATTTTACTCAGTTAGTTAGAACCATACATACAGACAGAGATCACGTTCATAACCATAGCAAATGGTTACAGAGAGCAAAAGAATGGGAAAATAGCCAAGAAAATGCTGACTTACTACTCCGGGGCAGTGAATTTGTCCTCGCTCAAACTTGGTTAAAGAAAATTGAGGAACAAAATAAACAACCCCCGGCAACCGAGTTACATAAGGAATTTATTCAAGCTAGTCAGACAGCCATTGAAGCGGCGGAAACAGCAGAAAAAGAACGACAACAACATTTACTCAAGCTTCAGCAAGAACGAACCCAAGAGGTAGAAAAACGCCTAGAACAAGAGAAAAAAAATGCCAGACGGCAAAAGCAATTGCTAATCGTAGTAAGTTTGCTTGGGGGAGTGGCGACTTGCTTGGGTTTTTTTGCCGCCAAGGAGTATCGCCAAGCAGCCATTAGCGAGATTGTCGCGGTCGGTCGAACCAGTCAAGCTTCCTTTGCCTTAAATGAACAATTGGAAGCGTTGACAGCAGCCATCAAAGCCAAGCGGCTAGAAATAGATTTAGAGTCAAGACCTTTCGTTAATCTACCGCCCAAGCTAAAAAACAATCTGAAAGATATCCTAAAGATAGCCCTCTATGGCATCAAACAAGCTAATATCTTCTCAGGACATTATGGCGATGTTTTAGGAGTCAAATTTAGCCCCGATGGTGAGATGATTGCCTCCGCTAGTGCAGACAATACGCTCAAACTCTGGAAAAGAGACGGAAGTTTATTAGCCACTCTTGATGAAAAGCGTGGTGGACACAAAGGTTCAGTAAATGCAGTGGCTTTCAGCCCCGATGGTCAGTTGATCGCCTCCGCTAGTACAGACAAGACAATCAAACTTTGGAAAACAGACGGGACCCTATTAAAGACACTGAAGGGACATCGGGATAGAGTTAACGCAGTGGCTTTCAGCCCGGATGGTCAGTTGATTGCCTCTGCTGGTAACGATACCACTGTTAAACTCTGGAAACGAGACGGGACCTTATTGAAGACACTGAAAGGTAATCAGAATTGGAGTTATGTTTATACAGTCGCTTTCAGCCCCGATGGTCAGTTGATTGCCTCAAGTCATAGGGACAAAATAATCCGAATCTGGAGGCGAGACGGGACCTTGTTGAAGACGCTGGAAGAACACGAGGGACCGGTAAACCTAGTGGTTTTCAGCCCTGACGGTCAGTGGATTGCTTCAGGAAGTTATGACAAAACGCTCAAACTCTGGAAGCTAGACGGTACCTCGCCGACTATCACCTTTTACGGCCAGGAAGATCCTATTTATGGGCTTACCTTCACCCCAGATGGTGAGCAAATCGTTTCGGGAAGTGATGACAAAACGGTCAGACTCTGGAAACTTGACGGCACTTTATTGATGACTCTCCGGGGACATAGCGATGCAGTTAATACGGTTGATGTCCATAACGACGGTAAAAATCTGCAAATTGCCTCGGGGAGTGACGACAACGAGGTTAGACTCTGGAAACCTTACAATGAATTAGCAACGACTCTTTTTGGCCATAGCGATGTGGTGTCGGCTATAGATTGGAATGCTGATCTAATTGTCTCAGGAAGTTGGGATAAAACACTCAAACTCTGGAAACGCGATGGCACCCTGAGTACCCTACTAGGACATAAAGGTTCAGTTAGCTCTGTCAAGATTAGTCCTAATGGTCAATTTATTGTTTCAGGAAGTCCAGACGGAAAGGTGAACATCTGGCGGCGAGATGGTAAATTGCTCAATAGCCTGAAAGGAGGCACTGGTGGTATTAACGACCTCGTAATTAGCCCCGACAGTAAGTTTATTGTCTCAGGGAATTGGGACAAAACACTGAAAATCTGGCGGCGAGATGGTAAATTGCTCAATACCCTGAGAGGACACACTGAGGTGGTTGAGACAGTGGCGATTAGCCCAGATGGTAAGTTTATTGCTTCTGGAAGTGCCGATAATAGGATCAAAATCTGGCGGCTAGATGGCCATGGCACTTTGATAAGTATTCTCACTCTTAAAGAACATCTAAGTCCCATTTTAGCGATTGATTTCAGCCCAGACGGTAGAATGCTCGTTTCTGGAAGTGGCGACAATACTATTAAACTCTGGAAGACTGATGAAAAGGGACAATGGCTTCCTTCCTCTGTTAAAACCATCGAAGGACATTCTAATTCGGTGTTGGACGTTAAATTTAGCCCCGACGGACAACAAATTGCTTCGGCTAGTAGTGATGATACCATTAAAATTTGGCAACTTGACGGTACTTTAGTGAATATGCTGCCGGGGTTTGGGGCTGATGTTAACGCCATCCATTTTAGTCAAGACGGTAAAACTCTTGTCTCCGGGAGCAGCAACAAAACAATAATTATTTGGGATTTGGCTCGCCATGTAACACCTAAAGATATCCAAAGATACGCTTGCAAGTGGTTAAAGGATTATTTACAGCATAACTCTGAGGTGACAGAGAGCGATCGCCGTCTTTGTGATCGGATTCTCGACAAAGATTATTGAAATAAAATAAGGTTAAGTCAAAATGCAAACTCAAACCAATCCTTGGCAAAAACGAATCTTTAGACTGTCCCTGTCTCTCTGCGTCATCAGTTTCTTGTTGGCAACCTTCACCATTTATGCTTACTGGCGGGAGAAAAATCAAACCAGAGAAACAGCGAAAAATAATGCCCGACAAGAAGCTGTCCGCGCCGCTAAAGAAATCGATACCCAGCTTCGTAAACTCCAGAATAGTGCCAATTCTATCGCCCACGATATCAGTAAAGGAAAACTTAAAGATCAACAGTTGCTTGAGCGATTAAAAAGCACGATAGAACAAAATCCCAATTGGTTCGGTGTCGGTGCGGCTTATGCTCCCTATACTTACAATTCCCAGATGCGTCTGTATGCTCCCTACTACATCAGAAAACAGGGTAAACTGCAATTACTGCAACTGGAATCTTTTTACGATTATACTCAACCCAGAAAGGGTGATTGGTATATCCAGTCCTTAGCCTCCGGTTCAGTTTGGTTAGAACCTCATTTTGGAGCGGCAACTAACACTTTACTCGCAGAATTTAGCACTCCTTTTTATCGCCTTAATCCAAAAACCAAAAAAAAGATTCCCTCTGGGGTAGTCTTCGCCAACTATTCCCTAGATGGGTTGAAAAACTTAATGAACTCGCTCAAACTAGGTAAGACTGGCTACGGATTTATCCTATCTAAAAAAGGAACTTTGATCTATAGTCCTAGAGAAGATTGGGTTAAAGAGCAAAAAACTATCTTTCAAATAATTTCTCAAGGGTATAAACCCGAAAAATTGCGAGTTCCAGCCGAAAAAGCTCTCAAAGGATCTAAGATTGAAATGGATTTTGAAAATCCCTTAACGGGACAATCTAGCTGGATATTTTTTGAACCTATTCCTACTACAGGTTGGACATTAGCTGCTGTCTTCATTCAAGATGAAATTTTAGTAAACACCAAGAGCTTACATAATAAACTTATCCTGATTAACTTACAAATAATTAGCTTTTTCTTTTTTCTATTTATCCTACTATTTCGCGCTTATAAAGGCAGTGTTCGCAGTCTTTGGGCTGTCTCTTCTTCCACTTCTGTTGTCTTGCTGGCGGGAATCGGATTTATTTGGTATCTCCAAATCTCTGAACATAAAATCGAACAGAAAAACAATATAGTGCTTCTGAAAAAAGCGGGTTTAAATAAATTCCTGCGATCTCGTAAATCCGAAAACCCTAAAGACTCCCCCCTCTATATTCCCACAGGAGTTTTTGTGCAGTCTCTAGAATTTGAAGATGCTAATGATGTGTTTATCACGGGCTATATTTGGCAAAAGTATGATAAGAATATCCCTCAAAGCGTCAGTCGGGGTTTTATCCTTCCCGAAGCAGTTGATCCCAATGTGACTGAAATTTATCGTCATCAAGACCAAAATTTTGAAGTGATCCTCTGGTATTTTGAAGCTAAACTCCGGGAAAACTTTGATTATTCTAAGTATCCCTTTGATGTTAAAGATGTCTGGATTCGCCTCTGGCCTAAAGACTTCTACAAAAATATCATCCTCACTCCAGATTTTGATGCCTACGATTTGATGATTCCTACTTCCCTACCCGGTTTAGCAGAGAATTTTGTTTTGCCTGGTTGGGATATTAAGAGTAGTTTTTTCCAGTACAAACTCAATAACTATAATACCAATTTTGGCATTAACAGCTATATCGGCCAGGACAATTTTCCCGAACTCTATTTTACGGTTATTGTCCAACGAAATTTTATCAATGTACTGATCAGCAATATGATGATAATTATTGTTGTCCTATTACTGCTTTTTTGTATTCAAATACTGATCATCAAACATAAAGAGAGCGGTGAAAATCAAGATTTTACCGCTTTAGAGATCGTTTCTGCTTGTGGGGCTTTTCTTTTTATTATCATTATCGACCAGATTAATCTCAGACAAAAAATTGTCACAGCAGGTATTATTTATTTAGATTATTTCTATTTCATACTATATATAATGATCATTTTAGTGGCAATTAATGCCATCCTTTTTGCTTCTAACATCAAACTTGATTGGATTCATTATAAAAACAACTTAATCCCAAAGCTACTTTATTGGCCGACTAATCTGGCACTGTTACTGCTAGTGACTCTGTTAGTTTTTTAGGCTCTTCCGTTTTTACATAA
>NZ_CAIP01000048.1 GCF_000297435.1 Microcystis sp. T1-4
AATTCATAATTCATAATTCATAATTCATAATTCATAATTCCCTAACAACCATACCAAAGCTTTTCTATCTGCCTTGCCAGATCCGATAACTCAGAGCGATCGCTTGTATCCCTTAACAGGGTGACATGGCCTAATTTTCGACCGGGACGGGACTTTTTACCATACCAAAAAACGTGAGCGCCGGGGATTGCCGCTAAAACTGCTCTTTTTTCCCCATAATCGCCGTCACTATCCTCAAAACCCAATAAATTAACCATGACTGCCCCAGCAGATTTTAAGTCCGTGGCTCCGAGGGGCAAATTAGCCACTGCTTGCAGTTGTAGGGCAAATTGGGAGGTAAGACAGGCAGAGAGGCTGTAATGACCAGAATTATGGGTACGGGGAGCGATTTCATTAATCAATACCTCTCCCTGGGGAGTGACAAATAACTCCATCCCGAAAACACCCACCGCCGACAAACTACTTAACAGATGATGGGCGATAGATTCAGTTTGAGCCTGTAATGATTGGTTAAGAGCGGCGGGAGCAATCACCCAGTGACAGACTTGCTCCTCTTGATAGGTTTCCACCACGGGATAGGTGACGATTTCCCCGGTTAATCCCCTAGCGGCAACGATGGCTAATTCTCGCTCGTAGGGAATATAAGCTTCTAACATCAAGTCAAGACGCTCTAATTGCGGCTTTTTGGCGTTTAATTCTTCAGGAGTGCGGATAATAAAGGTTCCTTGACCATCATAACCGTGTCGTCGCGCTTTCAGCACTAGCGGAAAAGGATAATTTTCTAGTTGGGATAAATTATCTATCGCCCAAAAATCAGGCACAGGCAACCCTAGGGAGCGTAAATAACATCTTTGCTCGTATTTATCCAATAGGGGGCGCAGATTTGCCAAACTAGGATAGAATTTAACTCCTGTGGCCGCTAATTCTTCTAGGGCATCTAAATTAACAAACTCATTTTCAAAAGTGATCAGATCACAATGTTGAGCTAGTTTTTTTGTGCCTTCCACGTCAGCTATTTCCGCAAAGACAACCCCGTCAGCTAAAGCAACGGCGGGATCATCGGGGTGTGGTGTTTGTACAATTAGAGAAATGCCTAATTTCTTGGCTTCCTGTGCCATCATCCAAGCTAATTGTCCACCACCAATAACACCAACCCTTGTTTGCATCATTGATCACATCCTAAAGATTCCGGGGTAGAGACGCCGGTTTTTGAGTTGACACCCTCGGCTCTTTCACAGAGATTTTTGATTTGTTGAGCGTCAAGCACGGCAAAACTAAAATCAGCACCGTTGATATTGACTCCCTCGAAAATGGTGCGCAGCATGATCGCTTCGGCAAAAATGGCATCGCTTAAATCGGAATTTTTAAAGGTACTCAGATAGGCTAATCCATTGGTTAAGTCCGCCCCATGAAAGTTGCCTTCGATGATAGAGGCTCCGTTAAACACTGCCCCGCGCAAATCGGCAGAGCTAAAGTTAGAATCTTGCAGATTAACGTTAGTAAATTGGGCAGATTGCAAATTTTGTCCTGAAAAATCCTTTCCTGTCAGATTCTGGTTTTCATAACTGGCATTGGCTCCTGTGACAGCAGCAGAACTGGCAGCTAAGGCATTGACAGGAGATAGGATAAATAGTAAGGCAAAAAAAGCGATCGCTAGTCGAAAGATAGTCTTCATTGGCGGAAAATTCCATCAGTGGGCATTCTTGATTTTATAGCAGTAAGTCATCAGCCGTCAGCTTTTCACCGGCCGCGAGAAATTGCTGGCACACAAACCTTTATAATGGCTGTCTAGGCTTATACTGCCATGCAATTTGGTCTAAACAAAAATATTTAAGCCACAGGCCCTCAGCTTTCAGTTAAATAAAGTAAAAGACAAAAGTTAATTAATTTTCTCTCTCCTGACTCCTATTTCTAAGGACAATTTCTGATTTATACAAGAGGTTTGATGGATACACCGCAACTTTTATTCAATGGTTTAGCCGTCGGCAGTATTATTGCTCTGGCTGCCGTCGGGTTAACCCTTACCTGTGGCATTTTGCGTCTGTCTAATTTTGCCCACGGCGATTTTATGACTTTGGGTGCTTACATAACTTGGGTGGTAAATGCTCAAGGGATTAATCTCTGGTTAGCGATGCTGGTGGGGGCAGCAGTGACAGCTATTGCCATGCTCATTGCCGAGAGATTATTATGGAAACCTATGCGCGATCGACGGGCCGATTCTACCACTTTAATTATTATTTCGATCGGTTTGGCTTTATTTCTTCGCAATGGTATTTTAATGATCTGGGGCGGCAGTAATCAACGCTACGATCTGCCTGTGATGACCGCTACAGAAATTTTTGGGATTAAAGTAGCTTTTGATCGCTTGTTAGTCATTGGTTTGGCAATTATAGTTATTATTGCCCTCCATTTGTTATTACAAAAAACCAAAATCGGTAAGGCGATGCGCGCCGTAGCTGACAGCACCGATTTAGCTAGAGTAACCGGAATTAACGTCGAATGGGTTGTTTTCTGGACATGGATAATTACGGGAGTTTTAACTGCTTTAGCCGGAGGGATGTTCGGGTTAATTACTGGGGGAGTGCGTCCCAATATGGGCTGGTTTTTAATCTTACCCATGTTTGCGTCCGTGATTTTAGGTGGTATTGGTAATCCCTACGGAGCGATTGCTGGGGCTTTAATTATTGGTTTTGCCCAAGAAATTAGTGTCCCCTTAATTGGTTCCAATTATAAATTAGGCGTGGCTTTATTAATTATGATCTTGCTGTTATTATTCCGTCCTCAAGGTTTATTTAAAGGCACGGTTTAACAGTTATCAGTTATCAGTTATCAGTTATCAGTTATCAGTTATCAGTTATCAGATGTAAGTTTTAAGTTATTTATTTATTTATTTATCTTCATCTTTATCCCTGTTTACTGTTTACTGGACGGCTACGCCGTGCCTTTGGCAACACTGAAAAGCCCAATCTTTAATCCTGAATATATTCTTCCCCGGTGATTAAAGCGTATTCAGCGCGGGTAAATTCTCGACCTAAATAAGCAGCATGATCGAACATAGTAATCGGACAAGGTTGGGTTTCTTCGATCACTTTGACGGCTAATTCTTTGGCAGTCCTGGCGGTGTAAATAGTCTCAGGATTGCGATCAAGTTTTTGCCTAACACCGATAACTTTTCCCGTTTCTGGATCGACGGCTAAACCTTTTTCGTTGATAATATTGCTGTAATGTTTGGCACAGATTAACCCTGCTTCTCGGTCTAGATAAATAATAAAATATCCTGCGGGATCGAGAGCGATCGGACGTTTGGAAAGTTGATTATCAATAGCTGTGATTTGGGATTTTAATTCGCTCATTTTCTTGACAAAATTACTTAAATATGTAGTTGAAAGCAAGAGCAAATTATATCACATACCATCATCCTTGTTCTAGAGTATTTTGTCGAGATAAGCACTATTTTCTGTGAGCAAATCTGACCTACTGAGCAATAATACTAAATCCTGTTTAAAAAGTATAGGATAGTGGGGAGCGGAGGCAAGAGGAAAGAGACAATAGAGGCAATAGATAATCAGTATTTAATAAACGGATTTAGGTTCGGACTATTGAGTAATACCATTTCTCTAAATGAAAACTACACATCGAATTTAAGTACCCCTTAAAAAGGGGGATTTAGGGGGATTAAACTTCTGTAGTCAGACTTTGGAGAATTGGTATAACGCACAGAAAACGGGTTTCTCGGAGAAACCCGTTTTCTACTCAGAAAATAAGTAATCAGTTTTTGATAAACGGATTTAGTATCACACCAGCTGCCATCTGGGGGCGCAAAGCTCGCGCCCCTAATCTAAGGTCGAAAAATAACAGGCTGATAGCTGAGAGGTTAACCCTATAAATTTTCTTCCACCAAAGCCTCGACCCGTCCTGTTTTGACTGCTTCCACCAAAGCGGCGTGATCTTGTTCTGTCTGCTCGGCATAAGCGATCGCAAATTCGCCCAGGGCTAGATCGAACTGATCTCCTTTTCCTAAATAACCGCTAATGGTGGCTGCGTCTCCAGATTTGGCGTGGGCGCGGGCCAAGGTCCAGCCGCAGAACTCGGCGTAGCGTTGCAGTTGGACGGCCGATACTCCCTCAATGGGTAGGGAAAACTTCATATCCCGCAGTTGCCGTAAATAGAAGTTATTGCCCCGTCTTCCCTGGGTCCAGCCTAAAAATATGTCGCTAGAGGATTGCATCAATCTCTGGCCTGTAACCACCCGTTGTCCCTGATTTTCATACTGGCCCTTGGCGGTATAGGGTTCCAGAACCGAAGGGCAAGCCTCCTTAACTTGTAGGATGAGGGGATGGTTATCTTCCGAGAACAATAGGGCGATATAACATCTGGTGCCGACACTGCCAATGCCCACCACTTTCAGGGCAAAGTCCTCTAACTGGTAGCGATCGAACAGGACCCGGCGTTCCTCCGGCAGGGATTGGCGATAATCTTCCAGACCCTCGCGCACGAGAGTCTCCCAATCCGGTTCGTTGACATGGTAGAGAATGGGCGGCTGATCGACAAAGCGATTGCGTCCCCCGCTTTGGGTGACGATCTTGGGGTAGAGATGTTCGATGATGCGCTCGCGGGCCTTTGTCATCATCTGTTCCCGTATCTTGCGCGTCTTTTCGTCGGGAGCCATCTCGAGCACCTGTTCCACTCCTATGCGCGTGTACCATACCTCTAAGGGACTGAGGCGAGAATATTCCCGCAGGTGTTCCCGATAGGAACGAGTGCAATCGATCGCCGCTGCTTTCGATTCTCGATCGGATAGATCGCTATCCCTGCCGGCGATGACAAAGCTGACCACCAGACGCTTGAGATCCCATTCCCAAGGTGCGGGCAGGGTTTCGTCGAAATCGTTAATATCGAAGACTAAATTGCGTTCGGGGGTGGCAAAAAATCCGAAGTTCAACAGGTGGCAATCTCCGCAGGCCTGCACGATAATGTCAGTTTTGGGAGTGGTGGCCAGATCGTAGGCCATCAAAGCAGCGGAACCGCGCAGAAAGGTAAAGGGACTCCGCAACATTCGCCCGTAGCGGATGGGAATCAATTCCTGTAATCGCCCTCGATTTGATGCTTCGATGATCTCGATCGGCTCTCGACCAGCTGCGGGGGGTTGCCAGATAGCGTGGCGAGAACGCGGCAATCGCTCCCGCAGGGATTTACCCATCTGGATGCGTTCTTCCCGTGAACGGAATCGAGCTTGAGAGGGTGACCGGATAGGGGTTTCTATTTGGTGGTTCATAACGACTTTTTCCCCTGAATGAGATTACATCCCTTGCTGTTAGATGACTAAATGAATACAAGCAATAGGAAATAGATAAGTCAATAGTGATGGTTCCCCTTCTGGGATAACTTTCTAACATTTCCCCCTTTAGAGATAGCTTCTGATGCTCGGTTCAACAATTAATCTTCACTCGTTTCTTATCTGGGGAAGATCAACATCATCGATGATCGATTTTTTCTGAAATGGCTATCTCTTAAATTTGCTTAACTTTTAGCCCAATGGCAGCCCTACTATCTCGATTATATCTTGCTCAAAAATTGCCAGTGGAATAATCGTAACAAAATTTTATCTAATGGTCAGCCTTCAGCCAGGAGCTAAAATCTGGCTCTTTTGTCGGGAAAAGGGGTCTTATTCTGGGTTAAAGGTGAAAATTTTCTCCTTGGCCCAGTTCTGTAGGAAGTTTTCTGTTTATTTTTTTGGGTGATGATTTGGTAGTATTAGTTTAGGTCTGTGAACCGAGAATTTACCCCTAGATTGTCTAGAAATGAGCGATGAAAGTGTCAATCTTGAGCAGGGGATGATGGGGGTGGGTTACGATG
>NZ_CAIP01000047.1 GCF_000297435.1 Microcystis sp. T1-4
GATGCTCCCTAGGATTCATGCTTCTAAGGGTGAAATTAATCCTCTCTTAACCGCTTCATTTAATCCTTGTGCCTTCTTTAACAAGTTTATTTGATAAATTTGCATCAATGACCAAAGTTCCGTATTTTCAAAGGTTGATAAATCCCTCTCTTGTTGTTGATTGAGCAACTCGCTTAATCTTTGATCCTGTTCTGATGCCATTTGTAATTGAGTTAATTTGATAATTTCTTCATCTGATAATGAATTTAGGGATGAGATTTTTTCGCCTTGATAATTGGGACTAATAGAAAAAGCGATCGCTTCTACTAATATATCATTAAGATCACGGTTAATTGAATGGGCTAAGGATTGAGCTAGATTAAAAATCTCATCAGGTAGGGTTAAAGTAATTGAAATGGCCATAAGCCTTTTTTATGTGGGGTTATAGAGATATTATGATTATAGCTCAAATTCTTGTTACCCATAGGGATAAACTGGTTCAAAAGTAACAGAATAGCTCCTTTAAGCTTCTTTTATCAACCTCATATTTCCAGGCAAGATTTACCGATAACTTAACTCACAGCAAACCCAGTTAACTTACGAGTTTCCAGATCGTAAAAAGCTAAAACTATATCTTCTTTAGAAATACCCTCCCTTAATAATTCCGTAGCGATACCTTCCTCTGTCCAATCCTCCTCAATATAAATCTTCTCATTTTTAATCCTAATATGGACTTGAATATTCCTGATTTTTTTCTTGCCTTCCCAACCCATAAAAAGCCAAAAATACTGATCATGTATCTCGTCAAAAACCAGACAACTTTCTTGATCTAAATTAGCAGAACCAGAAACCCATTCGTGATATTCTGTTAATACTTTTTTAATGGCATTGCGATATTTTTCTAGTCTATCCATTGTAAAATTTTCTCCTTTTCCATCTCAACAACCAGCAAAAGTAATTGATTTAAGTAGGTGGGTGGAATTAAATATAAAATGAACGTAGGTTGGGTTGAAGCATGAAACCCAACGCCCGCATGGGTTACGCTACCGCTAACCCATCCTACAAATAATTGTGCCTACCTACTTATTTTCACAATATCCTGAATTGATTCTCGTTGGAAAAAATTTTCATAAATGCTGTCTTTAATGGCTAGATAAATTTGATATTCTGGTTCGGTAAGACTGATTAAATTTCGATATAAAATATCTTGTCCTAAAGCTATTTCAAAATCTCTCATAGGTGAGGGACTTAAAAAGCTTTTGATTTCCACAACAATTTTACGTCCATTTCTTTCAGCAGCCAAAGGTTTTTCTGCTGCTAAATCAGCAAAAATTCAACATCTTTATATTTAATTTTATAAGGATCAGCTAAAATACTCCAACCGTCTTTAATTAAGGCATTTTTCACGGCTTAATGGTAAATATCTTTTGCTGGCATGGTTCTAAAAAAGTAATTTCATTAGTTATATTTAATTTTATTAACAATCCTAAGTCTGATAAAATCGGTGATCAAATTTAAATCAGTTATCGAGTCTGGTTGAAATTTAATTTTTGTTGATTCCCCCCTTAATAAGGGTGCTGATCCCTCCTTATTAAGGTAGGGTTAATTCATGAATTAACCCTACCTTGGGGGGTGCTGATCCCCCCTTCCCCCCTTGATAAGGGGGGTGTTGATCGCTGGGAGGATCTGAATTAAAAACCACTTACTTAGGGGAGAATTGTTGATTACTTACCTCTAGTTTTTTCAGCCCAAACTTTGCTGGGTAATCCCCAAACATAGATGAAACCTTCGGCAGCTTTATGATCAAATTGATCCTCGGCCCCGTAGGTAGCTAAATCGGGAGAATAGATGGAATTGACTGACTGACGACCGACCACTTTAGCGTTACCTTTAAACAGTTTGACTCGCACCGATCCCGTTACCTGTTCTTGGGTTTTGAGGATAAAAGCATCGATCGCTTCCTTTAAGGGACTGTACCACAATCCTTTATAAATTAACTGTCCGTAGGTCTCTTCAATTCCCCGTTTATATTGGGTAACATCTCCAGTTAAAGTCAAACTTTCTAAGTCCCGGTGAGCATCAATTAAAACTAATAAAGCCGGGGCCTCGTAAATTTCTCGCGATTTAATTCCCACTACCCGGTTTTCGATCATATCTAACCGACCAACACCGTGTTTACCCACTAGGTCATTTAATTGACTAATTAGCGTGACGGGAGCGAGATTTTCTCCGTTTAAACTGACGGGAATTCCCTGATTAAAACCGATATCGACGTATTCCGGCTCGTTGGGAGTATCGGCGATCGCTTTGGTCATGAGATAGATTTCTTCCGGGGGTTCCGTCATCGGATCTTCCAAAGGACCGGCTTCAATACTGCGGCCCAACAGGTTACGATCGATACTAAAAGGCGAGGATTTTTTCACGGGGGACTCGATCCCGAATTTTTCCCCGTAGGCGATGGTTTCTTCCCGGCTCATGCCCCATTCCCTGGCGGGAGCGAGAACTTTTAAACTAGGATTGAGGGCCATAATGCCCACATCAAAACGCACTTGATCATTACCTTTGCCGGTGCAACCGTGAGCGACGGCATCGGCCCCGTATTTCTCGGCGGCCTCTACTAATAATTTAGCGATTAAAGGACGAGCCAGGGCGGTAGAAAGGGGATAACGATTTTCATAGAGAGCATTAGCTTGAATTGAGGGAAAAGCGTATTCTTTGACGAATTCTTCCTGAGCATTGACGACTAAGGATTCGATCGCTCCGCAGCGCAGGGCCTTTTCTTGAATTGGTCCTAACTCGTCTCCCTGTCCTAAATCGGCGGCTAGGGTAATCACTTCTTCCACTCCCCATTCCTGTTTGAGATAGGGAATACAAACGGAAGTATCGACTCCTCCGGAATAAGCTAAAACCACTCTCTTGGCGCGTCCCATAATTTTTTCACCTAAAAACGACTAATTGATTACTCTTTTAAGTTTATTATATATCTTGGGGATTTGATGCTTCTTTTTTAATGCTTTTTTATTTATTTTTTGATGAAGAAAAGGAATAGGAAGTCATACTAAATCCGTTAAGTATATGCTACATATCAGGACAGGCAAAAGGCAAGAGGCAAGAGGCAAAAGGGGGAATACATAATCAGTTTTTAATAACTGGATTTAGTATCACGAGCAAAGAGCCAAAACTAAACGGGCAACTGGCCGCTATTTACGTTTACTAGCAGGACGACGGGAGGATTTTTTCGGAGCGGTATTTGGGGGATTATCGTTAGTTTTATCTTTAAATATTGGAATAGTAAAATGAAACTGACTGCCGTTATTTTTGCCCCTCGATTCTGCCCAAATTTCGCCGCCCCAACCATTAACGATCTGACGACAGATAGCCAGTCCTAAACCGGTTCCCCCGGCACTGCGTCGCAGGGCCCCTTCCTCTTGGTAAAAGCGATCAAAAACCTGTTCTAAAAGATTGGGTTCGATGCCCCGTCCGGTGTCAGAAATCGTCACTTCTAGGGTTTTTGGTTTTCCCGAAGCGACTTCGATCGAGACATTTCCCTCCCGGCCGGTAAACTTACAGGCATTATCGAGAAGTTTGGAGAGTAATTCCACTAACCACTCGCCATCGGCTAAAACAAAGGGCAGATTAGGGGGGACAAGATTGATAATTTTTGGGTTTTCGTTGTCGAGATTGCGGGAGTGAACGTGACTGATGGCTAATTCCACACATTCCGATAGGGATAAAGCCTCAGGATTCCAATTAACCCGGCCACTTTCTAACCTGGACAGAGTTAAAAAATCTTGGATTAATTTACGCATTCGTTCCGCATCTTTCAGGGCAGTATCAAGCATAATTTGGCGCATTTCCGCCGGCATATCCGGTTCCGAGGCCAAACTTTCTAGACAGACTTGAATGGTGGACAGGGGGGTGCGTAATTCGTGGCCGGTAATGGCGACTAAATTAGAACGAGTGCGATCGAGGGCGGCTAATTGTTCATTTAAATCCTGTAAATTAGCGTAGGCTTCTGCTTGAATAAGAGCGACTCCGATTTGAGTGGCCACCGCGTCCACCAGGGCGACATCCTCGCTTTTCCAAGTGGTGGTATCGGGTCCACAGTGATGCAGTTCCAACATTCCCAGGAGACGACTTTGGTAAAAAATCGGCACTAATAACCAGGAATAGATGGAACATTCCCGCACGAGATTTTGAATGGAATCGCCGGGGAGACGGGGATCGTGAATAGCGTCTTCGATTTTCAGGGATTCTCTCAATTCCAGCACTTCCTGAAAAAGAGGATTATTTTTCAGGGGCCATTTTTGTCCTTTGATGGAACTAATGCCGGAGTTTAAAAATTCGTGTTCGATGGTGGCGTTAATGTCGGCTTCCTTACAACGATAGACCACGCAGCGACAGACCCCCAATCCTTCGCCCAATTTCCGCACTGCCACCTGGAGGATATCTTCCGGATCGAGGGAACGACGGATCGCCGCTGTCACCGAGTTGATCAGTCTTTCCTTGTGTTCTTTCGATGCCAAGGAACGATTGGCTTTCAGCAGTTTATACTGTCCCGCTTGCAAATAAGTGACCAATCGCTGGACAAAGGGATCTGGTTCCTCTTGATGGTCCCTGTCCGTCAGTTCACAGACTAGGTATTCTTCTTGGGCGCGCCTAATTTTGTGCGCCAGTTCGGGACGATAATCGAGAATATGATTTAAAAGAATTTGGGCCGCCTGTTGACTTACATGGCGATCGCTCGTCCAAATCCCCTCAAAACGGCGATTATTATCCATAGCTGCCCTATTTTCCCCTTCGGCTACCAGATGGGTTCGTTCCCGACAGATCAAACAACTAGCATAATGGCGACCGATAACCACTAGATGCCATTCTTGGGCTAAACTGTCCTCCGGTTGAAAAGCGATCGTCTCGTAAATGTTGGAACTATGCTTAAAATCGGTTTCCGGGGCCGACAAAACATAAACTTGCCCGCTTTTGTGGGCAATGCGTCGATAGCGATGGGCCTCTTGACGATAAAAGCGCTCACGCTGAAAACTGGCAATCACTAACGGTTGATCGTCTTCCGCTAAAACCTGATCCTCCATGGCGTGGGATAGCGCGGTCAGGGATGCTTTGAAGTACATCTGCGATCGCCATTGGGGGAGTAACTGCAACAGTTCTGTTAAAACAGAAGTTGATCTGCTCATCGATGATCTGTTTCGAGTCGGGTGTAACTAGCAGGTGCGATAGAGGGAACTAGCAATTTTTCCCTTGACCCTATCCTACAGGCTCAAGGGGACAATGAGGTGAGATCGTGATGGCAAGAAACTGAAACCGAGTGATGCCAAAAGTGAGCGAAATTAATCTAGTTAACTAGATGTTGCTGAATAAATCTAAACCTTGTTGGGTAAGACTTTTAGACTTTTGGGAAATCAAAAAGTACCCGCGATTGGAGGGATCGGGGGGAAAATTTAGGGACTTTTTCCCTGAAAATTAGGTAATTTACCAGATGAAAATGGGTAAAACCCTACACCCCACCTGCCCCCCCGATGTCGGGGGGGTTGGGGGGGCCACACCCTGCCCCCACGAGAAACTTTTTGCCGCAAACCCTAACTAGGTGTAGGCGACTTTCATGGCCCAAAGGATCAGAGCAATAATACTGCCGATAACAATAATCGACGATATCGCCACTACTGCCGGTTTATCGGCTCCCTCAAATTTCATAATGCCACGATTTAAGTCTGACATTGCCCTTAACTCCTTTTCATGAGATGGATGTGGAAAGTATGAGACACTTTAGGATCATAAATTAGCTAACTCTCATCTATCCGTGTTATTAGAAATTGGTATCATTCGGCTGTCTTTAATCATTCTAGGCGTTCTTTTCGTTCTTGGCCTTCTCCTTGAGGCTATTTTAAGAATTGTCTTCGGCTTCGGTAATCCGCTTATTTACAAAGCTGATGCCGAAATTGGCTATCTTTTGGCTCCTAATCAACAAACGCGCCGTTTTTCCAATTTTATCGCCGTTAATCAGTATTCGATGCGGAGCGATCCGATTACACCCCAACGGCCTCCAGAGACGACGAGAATCATGTTAATCGGTGATTCGATCGCTAATGGCTCCTGGTGGACAGATCAAAAAGAGACCATTGCTGCTTTAATCACCAAAAATTTAGGCCAAAATCTGACGGATTCGGTGCAAGTTCTCAATGCTTCGGCTAATTCTTGGGGACCGCGCAATCAATTGGCCTATCTGCGACGTTTCGGCACCTTTGAATCTCAGGTGATTGTGTTATTAATGAACACCGATGATCTGTTCGCTTTAGCTCCTAGTTCGGCGGTGGTGGGACGAGAAATTAATTATCCCGCTCGCCGGCCTGCTTTAGCTTTAATCGAATTGTACGATCGATATTTTAAGCGTTATCCTCCCCTGCCACCGGTGCGAGAAGGAGGCGATCGAGTGGGCAATAATTTAACCGCTCTTGCCCAAATTCAAGCCCTTGCTCAGGCTCATCAAGCCCGTTTAATTATCGCTATTACCCCCCTCATTCGCGAAGCTCAAAAACAGGGACGAGATTATGAATCGAAAGCCCGTCAAAGACTAGCGGATTTCACCAGCAACCAGCAGATTTTTTATCTAGATTTTCTGCCCATTTTTCAGGCCAATCCTAATCCTGATTCTCTCTATCGCGATAATATTCATCTCAGTGGAGACGGTAACGAGTTAATTAGTCAAAAACTGGCCGAGGCAATCAAAAAGGTCTTTTAATTAGGGCTTACTGAATCAGTTATCAGTTCACATCCTTATAAGTAAACAGTTATCGGTTCACTGTTTACTGTTCACTGTTTACTGAAAATACTCCCCACTCCCCAATTCA